>JBEAQB010000203.1:0-3001 GCA_041164125.1 Cyanobacteriota bacterium | reverse complement strand
CTTATTTTTGATGTGGTCTCTAGCAATGACATCCGTCCCCAATTACCCAAAGTTAAGACCAAAGACCATGCCATTGTCCGCAATTTACTGGAGACCTGGGAAACCTTAACCGTCGACAATTACCAAGAGGCATACCATGACATTGAACAGTTTAAGACCGAAGCCGTTAGTCTCTTTAATTTTGGGTATTTAAGCCTAACGGAACGGGCAAAAGCCGAGGAGATTTATTGGGCCTGTTGCCGTAAAATTCTGGAAATTTGTCGCCAGCAAGATTATGTGCCCGACGACTTGGAAAATATAGAGGTGAATTTAGCCTCCATCTATTATGTCAATATGTCTGTCTTTCAGTCAGCCCCTGACACTTGGGCGATCGACCAACTCTTCCCGATCATGCCCATCCATCGCCTCGACGAAGAACCCACCCAACGGGGGATTTTAGCGGATATCACCTGCGACAGTGATGGGAAAATTGATCGCTTTATCGATCTGCGGGATGTCAAATCCGCCCTGGAATTGCACCCTCTCACTGAAGTGGAACGTATCGGCATGCCGCCAAGCATTGAGCCCTACTATTTAGGCATGTTTTTGGTGGGCGCCTACCAGGAAATCATGGGCAATTTGCACAACCTGTTTGGCGATATAAATGTAGTACACATCCAAATGAGCCCCAAAGGTTACCACATCGAACACCTTGTCCGGGGGGACACGATCGCCGAAGTGCTGAGTTATGTCCAGTATGATCCCGAAGATTTGCTAGAAAATATGCGTCGTTATTGCGAACAGGCCATGGCGGACACACGCATGACCCTAGCAGAATCCCAGTTATTGCTAGAACACTATGAGCGTAGTCTGTTGCAATATACTTACCTTAAATCACCGACGGCTTAGCCGCTGGCTGTCCGTCGGCGTTGATCACGGTTGCCTTTGTGCCCCCGCGATCAGATGCCGATCTACCCTAATCTTCATGATCATCGAAGGGATCACTGAGTTCAGCGGAAGGGGGCCCAAAAGACGTATAAACCGCGAATCCCGTGATGGCAATCAGAATAACGGCGAAGGTGATACTAATAACGGTTGCGGATTCCATAGGGTAAGATTGATAGTTGTTGCTGTTCTCTTATATTATTACAGAACATTACAAAATCTCATTCAGTCGTCTATAACGGGAAACTCTATGGCACAGCGCACTTGGTTAGGAGATATCCTCAGACCTTTAAATTCCGAATACGGCAAAGTCGTACCTGGTTGGGGAACAACTCCTGTGATGGGAGTTTTTATGGCTCTCTTCCTTGTCTTTTTGCTGATTATTCTGCAAATTTACAACTCTTCCTTGATTCTAGAAGGCTTCCGCGTTGATTGGAATGGTTAAACAGTGATCACCGCCTAGCGGTTCTCTGTGAGATCGCCGTTCACCCGTGAGCCAGCCATCGTTGGTGTCGAGATCCCGCTTTGTCGGGATTTTTTTTGTGGGGAGACCTGCTAAAGTCGGATTAACGACTGATGGGATTGCGTTAATATCGATGGCAATCCCCCATGGTCAATCAACGCCACTGCCCTTGTAAGCTTACCCTTCGTGCAATTTCTTGATTAGGAGAAGATGCAAGGGAGGTCAATTACCCAATCGAATAGGACTGCGACAACATCCATGAACATTTTTGGCATCGGCTTACCCGAAATGGGTTTAATTTTGGTTATTGCGTTATTAGTGTTTGGCCCGAAAAAACTACCGGAAATCGGTCGGAGTTTAGGTAAAGCCCTCAAAGGATTTCAGGACGCCTCTCGCGAATTTGAAACGGAATTTAAACGAGAAGCGGAAAGTTTAGAAAAATCCGTGCAGATGAAAGCTCAACTTGAAGAGGGCAAAAAGACGGCCTCTGAGCCAGACAAGGTCGGTTAACTGACTCCTGCAGCCCCATGAATAATTCAGTCGTTTTTTACTCTCTCATTATTCCGATTTATAATGAAGAGGATAATATTCCCCTGCTTTACCAACGCGTTAAGGCCGTGATGGATGGGTTAGGACATTGTGAATTGATTTTCATTAATGATGGCAGTGGCGATCGCTCCTTACCTCTGATTCGGAACTTACAAGCCCAGGACCAACGAGTCTGCTATCTGAGTTTTGCTCGTAATTTTGGTCATCAAATCGCGGTTACGGCAGGGCTAAATTTTGCCCGGGGTAAAGCCGTGATTATTCTGGATGCCGATCTGCAAGATCCCCCAGAATTACTGCCTCAATTGATCAAAAAGTGGGAGCAAGGATACCATGTTGTCTATGCCCAGCGCACCAAGCGCCGCCAGGAAGGGTGGTTTAAACGACTCACCGCCTACCTGTTTTATCGGTTGTTGCAACGGTTAGCAGACGTGAAAATCCCGGCAGATACCGGGGATTTTTGCTTAATGGATCGTCAAGTGGTGGATTTATTGAACACCATGCCCGAACGCAATCGTTACATCCGGGGATTACGATCATGGGTGGGATTTCAGCAGACTGCGGTTAAATTTGAGCGCCCCCCCCGTCATGCCGGCGAGGTGAAATATACCTTTCGGAAATCACTGCGCCTAGCCATTAATAGCCTGGTGTCTTTTTCGATTGTGCCGCTACGGTTGGCGACTTATTTAGGGCTGGTTTCTGCTTTGCTGGCTTTGTTCATGGCTCTGTTGGTTTTATATTGGCGTCTATTCCAGGTCAATTCCCCCATTACCGGTTTAGCGACGATTGTCATTGCGATTTTATTTTTGGGGTCAGTGCAATTAATCTGCATGGGAATTTTAGGCGAATATATCGGGCGCATTTATGATGAGGTTAAAGGTCGGCCATTGTATACTTTGGCCGAGGTTGCCGGCTTTGAACTGACAGAAAAAACACCTATCGTTCAGCGGGGAGCCCCCAGCTCTACCGCGTCGACGTCGGCACCTATTGCAGATTTTGACTGACTTGCTTTCCCCCTGCCCCGCCATGCCCCGCAAACCGCCTCCCCGTTATAATCCGCCCCCCCGG
>JBEAQB010000202.1:0-6654 GCA_041164125.1 Cyanobacteriota bacterium | reverse complement strand
GCGAGGGTTAATGCCTTCGCCGAAAGGGGGGACGGTGACCACAGACCTAACTGCCGCCGTTCAAGAATTTAAATCTGGGAAATTAGAGTTCCGAGCGGATCGAACGGGTATCGTGCATGTTATGTTTGGAAAGGCCTCTTTTTCCGCCGAAGATTTACTGGCGAATTTAAAAGCGCTGCAAGAGACCATTGACCGCAATCGTCCTTCGGGTGCTAAAGGCCGTTTCTGGCGATCCATCTTTGTGTCCGCCTCGATGGGCCCGTCCATCCAAGTTGATATTAATGCTTTACGCGATTTGAAGTTCGAGGAGAACTAAGCGACGATCATTTCTGAGTCATTTTAGCCACTAATTATTTATCTGGCTATGCCAAAGACCGCAGGAGCAATTCGGATTGCTTAATCTACCTGCCGAGGTTGAAGCCTGAATCAAGATTTAAAGTTCGTTGTAGGGGCGCGTCTCCTGACAACTTTCAATCCTCTGCTTCAGCCCCGGCGATCGCCCAGGGGCATTTTTATTGTGTGTTTAATGCTTGCTATCCCAACCCCAAGGAGGTGAAACCCGAATGGGAAGAACTCGAGAAAATAAAGCGGCGGTCATTGCCGAAGTTCAGGAGCTAATCCAGGACGCTCAAATGGCGATGGTCATTGACTATCAAGGCCTAACCGTTGCTGAGATCACGGATTTGCGGGGTCGATTGCGCCCCCTCGGTGGCACCTGCAAAATTGCCAAAAATACCTTGGTTAACCTGGCCCTAGAAGGGCAGGAAGCTTGGCAACCCATGCAGGAGTTTCTCACCGGAACCACTGCCATTATCGTCCTCAAGGATGATTTGGGTGGAGCCATCAAAGCCTACAAAAAATTCCAAAAAGAAACCAAAAAAACCGAACTGCGGGGCGGTGTTCTTGAAGGAAAAAGTTTGACCACTGCTGATGTTGAGGCGATCGGTGATTTACCGTCCAAAGAGCAACTCATGGGTCAAATTGCTGGCGGCATCAATGCCTTGGCAACCAAAATTGCCTTGGGTATCAAAGAAGTGCCAGCGTCTGTGGCTCGCGGCTTACAAGCCCATGTGGACAAGGAATAAGGTATTCACGATTCACCTTTACCCCTATCCCACCTTAGTTTTCTGTTCAGTTAGTTAACTAACGCATTTATCAACTTAATCTTAGGAGTCATCACCTATGTCTGCTGCAACCGATCAAATTTTAGAACAGTTAAAATCCCTCTCCCTGCTAGAAGCCTCTGAGTTAGTCAAGCAAATCGAAGAAGCCTTTGGCGTCAGTGCCGCTGCCCCCGTTGGTGGTATGGTGATGGCTGCTCCCGGTGCCGCGGCCCCAGCAGAAGCGGCGGAAGAAAAAACGGAATTCGATGTTGTCCTCGAAGAAGTTCCTGCCGATAAGAAAATTGCTATTCTTAAAGTTGTCCGCACAATCACCGGTCTGGGCCTGAAAGAAGCGAAGGAATTGGTGGAATCTGCGCCTAAGGCCATTAAAGAAGGCACGGGCAAAGACGATGCTGAAGCCATCAAGAAACAACTGGAAGAAGCCGGCGGTAAGGCCAGCGTCAAATAGTTGTGCCCCAGGAAAACTAAGTAGCCATCTTGGCGAAACAGGATGGACTGGCGGCGATCGCCAACCCCACGGCATCGTCACTCATCCTGTTAACTCTTTTCAAGATCGAGACTGTCTCGATCTTTTTTCTTTTCAGCAAGGGGAAAAATAATGGCCTACTGGCTCATGAAATCCGAACCCAGCGTTTATAGCCTTGCCGACCTAGCGCAGGACGGCGAAACCCTGTGGGATGGGGTGAGAAACTATCAAGCCCGTAATTTTTTGCAAACCATGCAGGTCGGCGATCACGCTTTTTTTTATCATTCCAATTGCAAACCCCCCGGCATTGTGGGCATGATGACCATTACCGCAACCCAAGTGGTAGACCCCAGCCAGTTTGACCCGGAGAGCGCTTATTTTGACCCCAAGGCCTCCCCTGAAAAGCCCCGCTGGATCACCGTCAAAACCCAATTCAGCCAACAATTTCCCCGCATGATCGATCTGGCAACCTTAAAAGCCCACTTTACCCCCGATGAATTATGGGTGGTCAGAAAAGGTAATCGCCTATCCGTGATTCCCGTCGCAGCGGCGATCGCCAATCGATTAATTAGCCTGGGAGAAGGTAGGGGAAAGTGATATAATTCGAGACTGTGTCTTTTTTTTGGAGAATGGGTCATGACTCAGCGAACCCTTGGCGGTACCAACCGCAAACAAAAACGTACGTCCGGTTTTCGGGCCAGGATGCGAACGCATAATGGCCGCAAAGTCATTCAAGCCCGTCGGAGTAAGGGGCGTCATCGGCTTGCCGTCTAATTTCCCCCCGGACAGGTGAGCGCTCCGGCATTTCCCTTCCCCCACCAGTGCGTCATAATCTGCCCTAATCATCGATCAAACGCTAATTGAGTGGGACTGCCAAAATCACGTCGCTTAAAGCATTGGCAAGATTTTCAAACGGTTTATCAGCAAGGTAAACGGTTCCGTCATCGTCACCTGCTGTTGCGTGTTTTAGGCAATAACAAGCACCAAATCAGTCGCTTTGGCATTACGGTTAGTCAAAAAGTCAGCAAAAAAGCGACGGAACGCAATCGCATCAAACGCCAAATTCGAGCCGCCCTCTCGCAGCTCTGCCCCCAACTCCAGCCAGGGTTTGATGTGGTTATTATCGTCTTGCCCCAAGGGATTGGGTGCAAATATGAACGTTTTTTGCGAGAATTAGAGCAGTTACTTAACCAAGCCAAGATCATTCACCATGGGAATTCGAGAAACGACTTATTATGAAGGCGGTCCCCACATTGGGGACTTAATTATCAATATTGTACTAGGCTTTACGGTTATCTTTCTCCCTTTAACCATCGGGGCGATCGTCCGAGCAATCTGGCTGCGGTATAAAATCACTGATCGCCGCATTTCTGTTACCGGCGGCTGGATGGGCAAAGACCGTACCGATATTGTCTATGGTGAGATTACCAAAATGATCAAAATGCCTAGAGGGATCGGTCTTTGGGGCGATATTGTGGTCACCCTCAACGACAGAAGTCGACTCGAACTCCGGGCAATGCCAAATTTCCGAGAAGTTTATGATTATATGGCCGAGCGGGTTGCCAATAAAACCGGTCGTCCCTTAGAAGCTATTACGCAAAAATAGGGTCTAAGTCTTGAATGGTCGGGGACATCTTTCCTCCTGTAAGCATTATTTCACTTATAAAAATTGCCCACCTGACCGTGTCGGCATTATTCGTCTAGAGAGCTTTTGAGCAATGGATTTCGGTATTGGTTTTATTTCGACAAATATCATGCTGCCAATCCTGGATTTCTTCTTCGGGATTGTTCACAGTTATGGTTTTGCGATTATTGCACTCACCTTGGTGATTCGTTTAGGGCTCTATCCCCTCAGTGCGGGGCAGATTCGCAATATGCGTAAAATGCGGATTACCCAGCCTTTGATGAAGGAGCGCCAAGAAGAAATTCAAAAACGGTATAAGGACGATCCTGCCAAGCAACAAGAAGAAATGGCCAAGGTCATGCAAGAGTTTGGTAATCCCCTGGCCGGTTGTTTGCCGTTATTGTTGCAAATGCCCATTCTATTTGCTCTCTTTGCCACACTCAGGGGATCGCCATTTTCAGATATCAACTACACTGTCGATGTGCAAATTCTGCCCAAAGAACAGATTGAGCGGCTCGTGCCTCAGACCTATGAGACAAAGCCCCAAAATATTTATGTTGATGAAGCCCTTCACTATCCGATCGCCGCAATCCTGCCGGGGGGCAACCGTTTAGCAGTGGGCGATCGCACTCAGATTGAAATTCAAACCAATGAGGGCAAGCCCTTTGACCAGGTAACGCCGGCGACTAACCGTGACGTTCTGACGCCGACCTATAGTATTACCAAAGGAGAAGACCGGCTGGTTGTGCAGCCTGACGGGACAATTGAAGCCCTAGTTCCTGGTGATGCCACGGTGCAGGTGACTATCCCGGGAATTGCAGCGCGCACAGGCTTTTTGTTCATCAAAGCGTTAGGACAAGTCGGGGTCACGGGGGAAAATGGTGAAATTAACTGGGATATCCTGGGAATGATTATTTTCTTCGGGTTCAGTATTTACCTAAACCAAGAATTGTCCGGCAGTGCTGGCGGGGCGGGGGGGGCCAATGCCCCCGCTCAACAGCAACAAACGATTAATAAAATTACGCCCATTTTGTTTAGCGGCATGTTTCTCTTTTTTCCCTTGCCGGCTGGGGTTTTGATGTATATCGTCATGGCAAATGTGTTCCAAACGCTGCAGACGGTTATCTTAATGCGGGAACCGTTACCTGAAAACATTCAAAAACTCTTAGACGATCAAATTAAAGCGAATCAATCCCGCGAAAAACTACCATTTGAGAAAAAAGGTGGCAAGAAAAAGGAAAAAACCTCTTAAAATGGGCTGGAAATGGGGATAGTATTTGTAAACTCCCCCATCATTGTTAGTCAATCTCTTATGAATACTTAGTGGGGGGAATGTCAATAATGGACGCAACGGCTAATCAAGCCCGGATTTGGCTAGAACAATTGTTGGAGTTGATGGGATTCCCCAGCGGCGTAACCATAGAAGACCACACAGAGCAGACGCTGGTGATGGGAGCTTGGCTGGTTATTGATGAGAGTCACTTAACCCCCGAGCAAATTCAACATTTGCTGGCTAATCAGGGAGCGCCGTTGGATGCCATTCAATCCCTTCTTAACGCGGCCCTCAACTTAGGCATCAGGGGCAACACGGAAACATTACCTCCCTTTACAGTCGAGCTGGACAACTTCCGCCAGCGCCGTCAACGCGAGTTAATTGCGTTATCAGAGGCCGCAGCCCAAAAAGTTCGTGCTACCCATCAACCGGTTGCCATGGAAGGTATGTCCTCTGGCGATCGCCGTCAAGTCCACACATTTTTTGAGGAGAGTGCAGATTTGGAAACGGAGAGTCAGGGACAAGACCCCCATCGGCGGCTAGTGATTCGGCCCCGACGTTAAAGAGTTGGCTTCAGTCAAAGAAAATTAACGCCAACGGTAGAAAGTTCTGGCTACACTGAAAGGACACTGCTGTGACCTAACCGTTTGGAGTTAATTAAAGCCTACATGACTGAAACACGCCGTTCTGACACCCCCCTTTCCACCTTAGCCATGTCCCCCATTGTTCCCGCAGACGCTCCCCCCACAGAGCATTTAGTCTGGACAATTGCCCAAGCTGCCGATGAACGTAAAGCTGGGGACTTGGTCATCTTAAAGGTGACTGACGTGTCCTACCTGGCGGATTATTTCGTCATATTGACCGGGTTTTCCCGCACCCAAGTCAGGGCGATCGCCGACAATGTGGAAAAACAAGTGGAAACTCACCATGGTAAGCATCCCCTCCATACGGAAGGCACCAGCGAAAGCACCTGGATCCTACAAGATTTTGGGGATGTCTTAGTCCACACCTTCATGCCAGAGGACCGGGAATTTTATAACTTGGAAGCCTTTTGGGGCCATGCCCAGACGATGACGTTGGCGGACATTGCACTCTTGATCGGTGTTCCCTATACGCCTGGGACTTAGGTCGTGTTACACAGAATTCAATCCCGGCTACTTTCCGACGATTCGCAACAGCATCTGGGGTTTAGCCACCGCCCACGATGGTGACTACCTCCAGGTGATCGCCCGCTTGCAAATACGTGTGGGGCCAGAATTGGCGATGCAAAATTTCGCCATTATATTCCACCGCAATTAAACGAAGATTAAACCCCTGGTCGGTTAAAAAATCCGGTAGGGTAACAGGGACAGAACATTGACGGCGATCGCCATTGACCCAGACGGCGATCGGATGAGGAGGGGAGGGAGTATCCATGACATTAACAAAACTCAATCAGCAAAAGGAGAGGGGGCATTAATGACTTCCTGCCACGGTAACCCTAGTGCCCCTAATTGGGCCAAAAACGGATCGGGATCCATTTCTTCCACATTAAACACGCCGGGTTTTTTCCATACCCCTTGCACCATCATTAACCCTCCCAGGGCGGCTGGCACTCCGGTGGTATAGGAAATCGCTTGGGAGCCCACTTCCGCAAAACACGCGGCATGGTCACAATTATTGTAGATATAGTAAGTTTTCCGTTTGCCTTCTTTAATCCCCGTCATATGGCAACCGATGGACGTTTGTCCTGCATAATGTTCTGCCAAGGAAGCCGGTTCCGGTAAAACCGCTTTGAGGAATTGCAGCGGCACAATTTTTTGTCCTTGGTACTCCACTTCATCAATGCGGGTCATACCGACAGCTTCTAACACCCGTAGATGGGTAATATAGGCCTCAGAAAAGGTCATCCAAAAGCGGGCCCGGCGCAGGGTCGGAATATTTTTGACCAGGGATTCCAGTTCTTCGTGGTAAAGCAAATAGGATTCGCGATCGCCAATTTCGGGGTAAGGAATGGGGCGACGGACCGAGAGAGGGGCAATTTCATGCCATTGGCCATTTTCGTAGTAACGACCGACTTGGGTAATTTCCCGAATATTAATTTCGGGGTTAAAGTTGGTGGCAAACGCTTGGCCGTGATTACCGGCGTTACAGTCGACGATATCCAGGGTGTGAATTTCATCAAAGT
>JBEAQB010000201.1:0-3615 GCA_041164125.1 Cyanobacteriota bacterium | reverse complement strand
TCTTGATCGGTGGATTGGTGAATCCTTTCGTCAGCGCAATAGAAGCAAAACCCCGCTACCAAAGACTTTTCAGCACTGACCGTTTAGGGATTGATGCCCCCAACCATTCCTATGGACGGCTCGATGACTATCACTCCAGCCAGCAATTTAACGCTAACCCGTTAGCAGTCCCGGCCGAAACCTTAATTCCTGTGGCGCTTAAACAGGGTCAATCATTTACCGTTAAAAAAGGGGAAAATCAAGCTTTAACCTTACGTACGACGAGTCCTCTCCGTCAAGCCAATGGGAGGATTGTTGTGCCAGCAGGCAGTGAAATTGTGGGTCAATTCCGTCCGGTGGCCAATGGGTCAGGGGTACGTTTCGTGGCTCAACAATTAATCCTACGGGATGGTCAATTTGTCCCGATCAATGCCCAGTCCCGAGAATTGGTTGGTTTTGAACAGCGTAATCGAGGAGCCAGTGCCTCCGATGTGATTACCGGCACCCTCGCTGGTGCAGGCACCGCCACCATTATTGCTGGCACTACTGGCGATCGCCGCATTAACGCCCTAGAAGTGTTAGGGGGGGCAGCGGCCGGGGCGCTGGCGGGTTGGGGGTTACCAACCGCCGGTATTATCGGGGGAGGGACCGAAGACGTGATGACAGTTTCTGGTCGCGACCTAACCTTGATGCTGCAATCACCGCTATACCTTGAGGCTAATCAGCAAGAGGATGCATATCAAGACAATCCCCTTCGTCGCCCTTGGAGTAGCGCCAGTTGGTAGTCATCATCCTGTTTGATTTGACCCATGAATCAAACAGGAATAAATTTCAGGGGCGGTGCATTTCGTCAACTATTTTTGGATTTTTGTTAGCAAAAGTAACGTGGATGACGGTTCTGCCGGAAAAAAGCGCGTAGGCTTGCCTCTAGCTTATTCCACTAGTAATAAATACTCATGAAGAATCTCCCTATCGAAACCTGTCCCGTATGTGGTGTCACTATCGAAAATGGCTCAAAGGTGATTTTCTCTGCCGGCCCTAGCGGAACCAGGGCACGGTTATGGGCACGAGTTTGCAACTATGCCAAAAATGTGAGCTGCATTAATCAAGACGAAGGGATGATTGGTAATGTGGCGAGCAATGATTATTACGATTAACACTTTGGACAGTGGCCATCGATTCTTTGCCACCTCTCATCACATTGCAGTGTCCTGTCAGTAAAAGCGTTTTAGCGCTAAAGTTAAAAGAGCAAGCCATTCTCAAGAGCGGGGCTTCAGACCCCGTTTTTCGATGACCCAAATCACTGATCTGCGCACTCTTATCCCAACCCTACAAACTCAGCCGCCCCGGGTAATCTTCTTTGATGCCATGGGGACATTATTCGGACTCAAACAATCCGTGGGTGAGGTTTATACGGCGATCGCCAAAGACTATCAAGTTCGCGTTAATGCAGAACAAATCAACCAAGTTTTTTATTCAACATTTCAGGCGGCACCTCCCTTGGCGTTTGGTCCCTTACCCGCAATTGAACTCGCCCAAAAGGAATTTGATTGGTGGCAGAATTTAGCCAAAAGTGTCTTTGCAACTTTGGGGGTTTTAATGGACTTCCAGGACTTTAACGCCTACTTTACCGATCTTTACGGACATTTTATGACCCCCGATCCGTGGTGGATTTATCCAGATGTTTTCCCCCTACTGGACACTTGCCAAACCCGCCATATGCCGCTGAGTGTCATTTCTAATTTTGATAGCCGCTTATTAAAAATCCTTGAGCTTTTAGGGTTAGCACCCTATTTTCAACAGATCTTTATTTCCTCTCGATGTCTTACAGCAAAACCCGATCGCCACATTTTTCAACAAGCGTTAGAGCATTATCAAATCGCCCCAGAGCAAGCCTGGCACATTGGCGATAGTCAGCGAGAAGACTACCTGGGGGCCCAGGCGGTAGGCATGCAGGCATTTTTACTGAAACGTTAACGGGATTTGACCATGGCGCCATGTGATTAAATAATGACATTCTGCCCCGATTCCGTTGGTCTAGCGGCGGGCCTTTTGTCCGGGAGCTTGGCGTTTACGCTTATGATTGAAAGGAATTAAACAAAACTGGCTCTGTTAGTACTACTTGTTGAGCGGCAAATGGGAATCGGCTGTAACGATTGATGCGGCGTCAATGCAAGCTGATCCCGTAGTATCTTGATAGAGTAGCAAAGCGTCTAAGCGAATCAGTCGTTTGCTTCATTGAATTTTGTCCTAGAGGTTCCCATGAATTTGGCAGTTCCTGCTTCCGGTCTTTCCGTTAACGTTTCCTCCAATGGTAATGCTGTCAACTCAGACGAGGAGTCAGTGCTATATCAACGGTTGAAGCTTGTAGAAGAGCTGTGGGAGCAGGTTTTACAAAGTGAATGTGGTCAGGAGTTAGTGGACTTACTCACGGAGTTACGCCTGCAAGGAACCCATGAGGCGATCGCCAGTGAAATTTCCGAAGCTGTGATTATGGGAATCACCCAACGGATTGAACAGTTAGAACTCAATGATGCAATTCGAGCGGCTCGGGCATTTGCCCTGTATTTTCAATTGATCAATATTGTCGAACAGCATTACGAACAAAACGAACAACAACGTAACCGTTGGGAGGCGTCCCAAGCAACCAACTTTTATGCCCAGGCTGGCAACGAAGAAGAAGCGGTTCCCCCCTTAGCTTTTGGCCCGTCATCGGAACCATTACCCACTGGCATTGATAAAACGGATCAAGCATCGGTAGGGACTTTCCTTTGGCTACTAAAGGAACTAGAGCGTTTAAATGTGCCGCCCCAACATATTCAAACGCTATTGGATCATCTCGATATTCGGTTGGTAATTACGGCCCATCCCACGGAGATCGTGCGTCATACCATTCGCCGTAAACAGCGTCGAGTTGACCGTATCTTACGCAAACTCGATCAATTACAAGGGGCTGTTAGTAGTCGCGATTGGCTCAATACGTGGGATGCCAAAACGGCGATCGCCCAATTGACAGAAGAAATCCGTTTCTGGTGGCGCACGGATGAGTTGCACCAATTTAAGCCCACGGTCTTAGATGAGGTGGACTACTCGTTGCATTATTTTGACGAAGTCCTTTTTGATGCCATCCCAGAACTCTCTAAACGCCTACAGCAAGCCTTGAAGGAAACGTTTCCCCGCCTTCGTCCTCCCCGGGCCAACTTTTGTTATTTCGGATCTTGGGTGGGAGGCGATCGCGACGGCAACCCCTCTGTCACGCCGGAAGTGACTTGGCAAACGGCCTGTTACCAACGGGGCTTAGTTCTCAGTAAATACCTGTTTGGGTTGGGGGAACTGGTGGCTATTCTTAGTCCCTCATTGCATTGGTGCAAAGTGTCCCAGGAATTGCTCGATTCCCTGGAACGCGATCGGATTCAACTACCTGATCTCTATGAAGAGTTGTCCCTCCGTTATCGTCAAGAACCCTATCGGATGAAGTTAGCCTATGTCACCCGTCGTTTGGAAAATACCCTGCGGCGCAATGAACGGTTAGCCAACCCGGAAGAACGGCAAATCATGATTAAAATGCCTGCCGAAAACCATTACCGCACGGGGCAAGAGTTACTGGCTGAGTTGCGCTTAATTCAACGCAACCTG
>JBEAQB010000200.1:0-4712 GCA_041164125.1 Cyanobacteriota bacterium | reverse complement strand
TGCTGACGTTGCGGAACTGGTGGTGCAAGCAATCCTCGAACCACACGCCCGTAATAAGGCGTTTGATGTAGTTTCAAAACCGGAAGCCGATACTACCGCCACTGTTACGACCGATTTTGCCAGGCTGTTTTCCCAGACAACGCCGGGATTATAGGTTGCGCTAAATGCCAGTATTGCCGCTGACGGGTTTCTGGAACGGCTCAATCTCTCTCCTGGGTTTCATTCCCGAGAGTGATCTAAACTTTGTGTAAAGAGGAAAATTAGAGTGAAAAGCGTTCGGACAAGAGAATGGCAAAATAGCATACATCTGTTCGCTAGTCCCGAATGGGACGTTTAATCCTACGATGCGACTTTCATGCTTGGGCACTAGCACTGGCTCAATTGACCCTGCCGGTCTTGCGGAATCGATAATTCCATTTCCCCATGGTGAAACTGCACCGTTTTCTTTGAGTAGCCGTTACGACTATTGCGCTTTTCTTCCTCTGCCTCGTTCTTCAGGTGATGACTCAATTCCCCGGCTAACGCCCAATCTATCAAGCGTTTCGTTACTCAATCAACGATTAGATGGCGAGCCTTCTTCCAACATCTAGATAAAATCGTAAAATTGGCTGAATTGAGCTATTCCCGCAAGCAGCCCTGCCCTCTACTCGTTAGGGTGAGCGTCGGGAAGAATTGCGGGTCTGTCGATGGGGTTCAATACCCCGGAGACAGACAAACTTCTAATGTATTGCCTCAAAACATCGCTTTGGGTTCGCTCCGTAAGACGACAATACTGATCTAAATGCTGTTTTTCTATATTTGAAATCCGCACGGAAAGACTTTTCATGTATTGCAAGTTTATTCATATTTGCAGTATAACGTTAGCAAGCGAACCGCTTACCAGTACCGCTTACGCTTAACGACTGAACAACAAGCCACTGTTAACGGGTGGTTAGAGCTTTGTCGTCGCCAATATAATTATCGCTTGGCAGAGCGGTTCAACTGGTGGGAGCAAAATCGCTGTGATGTTAACGCCTGTCCTCTCATCTGCCACTTGCCAGAACTGAAAGACAGGCCAGATTTCTACTCTCAAAAGCGCGATCTGGTTAACACTAAAAAGCTATTCCCCAAATACAAGTCATTGCCATCTCATACCCTGCAAGACGTGATTGCACGGGTGGACAAAACGTTTGGACGCTGGCTCAAAGGCGATGGCAACGGTAAGCGTAGCGGTAAGCCTCGGTTTAAGGGGCAGGGACGATATCGATCCCTGGGATTCCCAGATCCAATCAAGCCAGAGCATATAAACGGCAAGTTTATTCAGCTACCCAAGCTGGGTAGGCTCAAGCTGATTTTGCACCGTCCTATCCCCGATGGGTTCAAAATCAAGACTGCAACAATTACCAGGAAGGCTGATGGTTACTACATCACCCTGTCACTGCAAGATTCAACAGTGCCAGAACTCAGCCCCGAATTGCCCACCCTGGATAACGCTATCGGGATTGATCTGGGGTTGAAGTCTTTCCTCGTAACAGATGAAGGAGAAGAGGTTGCAATCCCTCAGCACTACCGCAAGGCTCAAAAGAAGTTGGCGCGATTGCAACGCTCTTTGTCTCGCAAGAAAAAGGGGTCAAAGCGTCGTCAAAAGGCGCTTAATCGAGTTGCCAGGGCACATCAAAAAGTCGCTAATCAGCGCAAGGACTTCCATTACAAGACAGCCAAAAAGCTGTTGAACAACGGAAAGCACATTGGGCATGAAGCACTCAATATCAAGGGTATTGCCAGAACACGAATGGCAAAATCCACTCATGATGCCGGATGGGGCAAATTCCTGCAAATTCTCTCAGTCAAAGCTGCAAATGCTGGGTTGATGACGATTGCTGTGAATCCAAACGGTACAACTCAGCGCTGCTCTGGTTGTGCCCAGACAGTCCCAAAAGGAATCCAGGATAGATGGCATTCTTGCCCTCATTGTGGACTGGAGCTAGACCGTGACCACAACGCGGCTATCAATATCAAGTATTTGGCGGTGGGGCATCCCGCCAATAAAGCTCAGGAAACGCCCGATGGGAGACCAGGGGTCACTGAGAAGCCCGCGCTCTATGCCTCAGCATGAGCGTCGGGAGTATGTCACTAAAGTTTGAGCGACGGTTTGATGATTCGACAGCCTATCCCATCACTTGTGACGACTACGTAAATCCGGCAGCAGGGACAGTCCCAAGGCGATCACAGTGGCTGGAATGACGACATACAGGACAATATGGCTAAAGGTGTCTAGGGTTTCATGCTCAGTCGCATCCAGAATGAGATAGGCAGCATAGGCAACGTAATACGCTAAAAATAGACCCCCTTCCCAGCGAGAAATGAGTCGTCCTGTGATAAAGACCGGCAGGCAAACCACTGCCACTGCAAACATCACCGGTAAATCAAACTGAATGACCGAGGCTGAGACTGGGATTCCCGTTGGTGATAACAGTGAGGCAAAGCCTAACACTGCCAAAATATTGAAAATATTACTACCGATTACGTTACCTACCGCAATATCCCTTTCTCCCCGGTAGCTTGCTACGACAGACGTTGCCAGCTCCGGTAACGATGTGCCCATTGACACCAAAGTTAATCCGATAACTAATTCACTAATGCCTAACGTTCTGGCAATGTCCACTGAGCTTTGTACTAGCCAACGCGACCCCAATGCCAGTAGCGCAACTCCGCCCAGAATATATAGCAGTTGAATGAAGATTTGTTGACGGGTTTTGGGCACTGCTCCGCCAAACTCTTGTAAATATTCCTCTGTGATACTGGGATCATTTTCGCGCAGACTTTGGAAAATCAAAAAGGTTGTATAAACCAGGGCCCCCGTCACGAAAATCGCACCATCCACCCGACTAATTTGCCCGTCCTGGGCAAACATCATTAACAAGCCGGAAACACCGATTAAAATTGGCACATCCAACCGAATTAATTGCTGAGCGACGATTAAGGGGGTAACAACGGAGCAGATCCCAAGAATCAGCAACACATTAAAAATGTTACTGCCGATCACATTGCCAATGGCAATATCTGCCTGTCCTGAAAATGTTGCTTGCAAACTAACAACCAATTCTGGCGCACTAGTGCCATAGGCTACAATCGTTAACCCAATGACTAGGGGGGAAATACCTAGCATTAAGGCAATACGAGAGGCTCCTTTGACCAAAAAGTTTGCCCCTGCGACCAAAATAGTTAAGCCGACAATTAAGACTGGAATGGTTATCCAGGTCATTTTCTCACTCCCAAAATCCTATGCATTAGCTAGGGATACTAATGGTAACAGTTAATCTTGACCATTATTGACAATTGTTTTGACGCAGTGAGGCGGATGCGACTGCTTACACCACTGCGCTTTGGTCAGTTCATCAGTTGAATCGTTAGATGCTTAGTCGCTAACGAAAAGTCCTATTGCGTCTTGGCGATCGCCTGACGATATAGGCGTTGTACTTTGCCCAGAAAGCGATCAAGCGAAGATTTTGGCTGAGTGTGGGTCGGGTCAGATTCTTGCAAGGCGGCAAGGAGTTGGGCTTCTTGGGTTTGAATATCGCCGTCGCTGTACAGTAAACCGCTGAGGGCTTCTAGTAATTCCAAATAGTCTTGTTCGCTGGGATAATTCCCTAAATATTCATTGACCCAGGCATAACAGTCTGGGGCCGGAACGGGTTTTAACTCTGATAATAGTGTTTGTAATTCTGGATCGGCTTCCAGCTGATAGCCGGCAGCCAGAGTTTTTAGGTGCTGACGTTCTTCTGGCTGAATCACCCCATCCAGCCAGGCTGCGCCAATCAGAATTTTAAGCAGTTGTTTGGGTCGAGTCGCTGTATCCATCCAAGGGCTCCGAATTTTGTCGTTCAACCGGTCGATTGCCGAGGCTGCTCGACCGCGAATTGCCAAGATTGATTAATTTTCTCAGTCAATAACCAAACTGCGAAGCACATGCATCCTTCGCTAATTTGATGTTTCCATTAATGTTTCCATTGTGGAGGGTATTGTCCGCTAGCTATCCTAATGTTAAAGTTTCTTTAACTTTGCGATGAAAAACCCGTCCTGGTGGTGGTGGTGGGGCAAAATCGTCAGCATGCCGCTAGTCATTATCTGAGAGTCCATCCCTATGAACGGTTCTAATTGCCAATCGGGGTGAGTTTGGCAAAATTGCTGAATTTGTCCCTGATTTTCAGCAGCGTTAAGCGTACAAGTGGAATACACAAGACTGCCACCGGATTTAACCAGTTTGGCGATCGCCGTTAATAACTGTCCTTGGAGAGGGAGTAGGGTATTCTCAATCATGGCGGGGGTTTGCCGCCACCGAAGATCCGGATTGCGGTGTAACGTTCCTAGACCAGAACAGGGCACATCTAACAATGCCCGGTCAACCTGACTGACAGGGGGGAGACTCCCCTGGGTGAGATCCCCATGCCAGGTTTCGATAATGTTCAGTCCTAGTCGTTTTTGAGCCGCAGTCACTTTGCGTAACCGAGAAGCGGTGCGATCGCCCGCATAAATTTGACCTTGATTGCCCATTAATTCAGCAATATGGGTCGTTTTCCCCCCCGGCGCAGCACACCCATCAAAAATCACATCTCCCGGCTGGGGGTCAAGGATTTGACTCACCCATTGGGCACTGGCGTCCTGCACTGTCCACCACCCTTCCTTAAACCCCGGTAATTGGTCAATCGCCCCTGGCTTCTGGGTAATGCGTA
>JBEAQB010000199.1:0-5083 GCA_041164125.1 Cyanobacteriota bacterium | reverse complement strand
CATTGTTGATGTGGGGGAAAGTGACCGGGCCTCCCAAATTCCAGCAGAAATGTTAGCCCTCTTGCAATTTATTGACCGGCCCCACTCTCCTGATTTACTCAAAGGGGCCTTAACGATTCTGCACAATCGACGCTTAATTCCCGCTCAGGATTTCAACCCGTTAATCCTGGCACCGGAACAATTTCTGTACCCCACCCCCCTTACCCCCCCCTATCCAGAAAGGGCGATCGCCGCCCGCCACATTTGTCGTAGTTTGCTCAAGGCCCGCTTGGAATTGCCTGCTTACCAACTCATTGCCTTTTTAGGCTTGACCTTGAACTATGACGGTTCAGATTTAGCCACATTACAAAAACTGTCCGAACGACTCCAAGCCCAAACCCAGCCTGAACGCTCATTAAAAAATTTACTCGCTGTCCTCCAAGATATTGTCAGTGCCGAACAATTTGAGGCGATCGCCGCAGACAACGACGAAAAATATACCCGCTCAGGACAAATCACGATTATGACCATGCACAAGGCCAAGGGATTGGATTGGGACTATGTTTTTGTGCCCTTTCTACACCAAGACAGTGTACCAGGTTCCCTTTGGGTTCCCGTCGGGGCAAAATTTTTAGGCGACTTTACCCTCGCCGACGTTGCCCGAGCCCAAATCCGGCAAGCAGTTCACCATGCCCATACCCACTCATCTCCCTTAACCGCCTTACCCGATAGCCCAACTGCTTGGCAAGAAGCAAATCAGCTGAAGCAGGCCGAAGAATATCGCCTACTGTATGTGGCAATCACCAGGGCCAAACGTCTACTGGGATTATCCGCGGCCCGGGAAGGGCCCTTTCGCTGGAACCAGGTTCAGGCCGGCAAAGCCCCTCCATTACGGCACAAAGCGCCCTGTCCGGCCTTAGTCGCATTACAGAAAAAATTTTTCCACGCCCCTTAACTGTGTTGCCGTCAATCTGAAAGCAGGGATGTCCCGATGCAACGCCCCCCGGTGAGGATTTTTGGGGTCTGAATCAAGGCTGGGTACCCTTTTGACCCCGCAAAGGACACCCCTATGACAGGCTAAACAGCAAAGCTGCCGTTAACGGCGCCCAAAATTCTGGTTGACTATGAGCCTGCAAGCATACACCGTGATCACGTTATGGTTTCCTTTTACTATTTTTTTGTGTGCTGCTTTACCGATTCGCCGGGTAATCTTCCTCAGCTTGCTCGGAGCGCTGCTGCTACTGCCTGCCCGTGTCGGTTTTGCCCTACCCTTAATCCCTGATTATGACAACTTTTTTGGGACATATTACGCTTTAATGGTTGGGATTTTAATTTTTGATCGACACGCTTGCCGCAAATACCGTTTTCACCTTATTGATCTTCCCATGATTATTTTTTGTGGGTGCAATATTCTGACGTCGTTAAGCAATGGTCTAGGTATTTATGACGGAATCAACCAATCACTGACCACCGCTTTTCGATGGGGATTTCCTTATTTCATCGGTAGGATTTATTTTAGCAACTTCAAGTATCTCAAAGAAAGTGTTGTGATGACCATTCAAGCAGGGATACTGTATGTGCCTCTCTGCTTATGGGAAATCAGAATGAGCCCCCATTTGCATCAAATCCTTTACGGTTATTTTGCGCATCCTTCCGGCATCAGTCAGCAGCTCAGAAGCTTTGGGCTATGGCGACCAATGGTTTTCACTGGGCATGGCTTAGTCGCTTCTTTATTTATGTTTCTTGCCTTTTTCTTGGCGTTTTGGGGCTGGCAAGCAAAAGCAATTGATCAAATTTGGGGAATCAAGATTAGTGTGTGGACGCTACTCCTAGGATTAACGTTTGTGATGATGCAATCCCAGGGAACCTACGTTTATTGTTTCATCTTAATCAGTGTGTTTATCTGCGCAAAATTTTTAAGGAGCAATTTTGCCTATTTATTATTTCTAGCCTTCGTACTCTATTATATGTATTCAGTTGCGGCGGGATTATTTGATGGCACACCAATTGTGACCTGGATTGCCGATCATTTAAGTCCAGCACGAGCACAATCTTTGTCCTTTCGCTGGGATCATGAAAAAGCGATGGCAGCAAAAGCGAGAATACAACCATGGCTTGGTTGGGGGGGGTGGGGAAGAAATCGGGTTTATGCTTACGATTGGCAGGGAGAAATTGTTAACATATCCGTCGTAGATAGCTTTTATATACTTACTTATGGCATCAATGGGTTGTTGGGGCTGATATCTTTTTACAGCACGATTTTAGTGCCTTCCGTCTTGTTTTGTTGCAAGAAATACCCTGTTCAGACTTGGCTGTATCCTAAAATTGCCCCGGCCGTCGCTTTGGCGCTATTCTTGCTGATCTTTTGCCTTGATACTTTACTGAATTCACCCATACAACCACCGCTCATGTTAGCCTGTGGGGCGATCGCCGGCTTAGTGATTCAACCAACGGCCTTGCGCCTCAGTCGGAACAGAATCGTCAGAATTGCGAAAAACCAGACTGCGGACTGCAAAGATGAGTCGTGTTCTCGTATAATGTAAGGTTTGGGAACTAATTATTAGGAGATGACCAACTAAGATGTCTCGTTATAGAGGACCTCGTCTGCGGATCGTCCGCCGCCTTGGGGAATTACCAGGATTAAGCCGTAAATCCCCTCGCCGTGCCTACCCCCCCGGTCAACATGGCCAAGCTCGTCGTAAGCGTTCTGAGTATGCCATCCGGTTAGAGGAAAAACAAAAATTACGCCTCAACTATGGGGTCACGGAAAAACAGCTAGTCCGTTACGTTAAAAAAGCACGTCGGGCAACCGGTTCTACTGGACAAGCGCTACTAGAACTCCTAGAAATGCGCCTCGACAATACCGTATTTCGTTTGGGTTTGGCCGGCACCATTCCCGGCGCTCGACAATTAGTCTGTCACGGACACATTACCGTCAATGGTAAGGTACTGGATATTCCCAGCTATCAATGTCGTCCCGGGGATGTCGTTTGTGTGCGAGATCGGGAACGCTCCCGTCGTCTAGTAACGACCAATATGGAATTTCCGGGCTTAGCCAATCTCCCCTCCCATTTGGAGTTTGACAAAAATACCTTAACCGGTAAGGTCAATAGCGTGATTGAGCGTGAATGGATTGCGTTACAAATTAACGAATTACTCGTGATTGAGTATTATTCTCGAAAAGCCTAGCGTTGGCGGGGGACTGGGCGGGTAAGGCATTGTCCCCCTTCCCCCTATCAAAAAG
Organism: Cyanobacteriota bacterium; assembly: GCA_041164125.1. Taxonomy (GTDB): domain Bacteria; phylum Cyanobacteriota; class Cyanobacteriia; order Cyanobacteriales; family Microcystaceae; genus Synechocystis. The sequence continues at coordinate 1,860 of JBEAQB010000199.1, read as the reverse complement.
GGGGAGGCATCAAGGCGACTTGGGAAAACTGGGACGCAAGCGGAAAGTGTCTTAACGCTAAGTGCTCAATAGTTGCTGCAAAGCCGTTACCAACTGTTGATTATCCTTTTCTGACCTAACTGCTACGCGGAAAAAGCGATCGCCTAATTCTGGAAAGCTAAGGCAATCGCGGATTAAAATTCGGGCATTTTTTAATAACGCTTGTTGCAACTGCGTTGCCGAACACGCGGTTTTAACCAGCAAAAAATTGGCGGTGCTGGGTAAAGGGGTCAAACCCGGTAAAGAGTGTAATTGATTGAATAATACTTGCCGTTGTCGGGGTAACCACTGCCAGGTTTGCGCTTGAAATGCCGTTGCCTGTACACTGGCGATCGCCGCTGCTTCTGCCAGCACGTTAACCGGCCAAGGGTCGCGCCAATGTCGCCATTGAGTGAGTAAATCAGGATGGGCCAGGGCGTAGCCAATGCGTAAACCGGGGAGGCTATAAAACTTGGTGAGCGATCGCAAAATTATTAGATTAGGAAACTGGAGCAAATCGGCAATTAAACTTTGCTGCTCCGAGGGCGGCAAAAAATCCATAAAGGCTTCATCTAGTAATACCCATTGATACGCGGGCAGTAGCTGGATCACCTCTCGACGGGATAGCAAGGTGCCGGAGGGATTATGGGGATTGTTGAGAATGAGTCCGCACTTGTGGTTGGCGTTAGGGTTTAACACGTGCCATGGCCAGGGAGATCCCACTGTCCATGGAATTTGGTTTAACTGCGCCCCGGTTCCTCGCCAACTGCGGCCATAATCTCCAAAAGCAGGCGTGACGAGATGCGTGTAATCTAAGCTCGCAAACGTCCGCCCTGCCAGGGTCAATAACTCTGCTGAACCATTTCCGGGTAAGACCCATTCTGGTGCGATGTCATGGTGAAGGGCGATCGCCTGACGGAGCTGATCATAGTCTGGATCGGGATAATGAGAGAGATGGGTAAATGCCGCTTCAATGGCCGTTAAAACCGCCAGTGGTGGGCCCAAGGGATTGATGCTGGCGGAAAAATCCAGTAATGAACCAGCCGGACAGCTGGCGAACCTTGCTGCCCAACTTAAATTGCCACCGTGGCGGGGTCGTGACAACACGAGGGGATGCCCCCTTAAGAACTAGCGACCTTGTCTTTGAACATTTTGCCAGCGGAGAAGGCCGGAACCTTCGTGGCTGGAATAACCATTTTCTCTCCGGTTTTAGGGTTGCGCCCCTCTCGTTCTTTACGATCCCGCGCTTCAAAGGAACCAAAGCCTACAAGGGTCACTTTTTGTCCTTCCGAAACCGACTCCATGATGCAATCGATAGCTGCAGAGAGAACCGCATCTACCTCTTTTTTGGTGATGGTTTCTCCCAAATGCTCCTTTGCTTTCTCTGTGACCGCATGGACTAATTCGCCTTTATTCATGTGGAAAATCTCCTTGATAGTGAGTTTTGTTGAAGTAGACTCAATTTTTAGGCATTTTCTCCCAATAACAGCATTATTGAGAGGGTTAACAGAATCGGCAAGGGGGACAATTGGTGATGATAAAACCCTGAAATCCCCACATACCGGCTGTTTTACTGCCTTATTCTATGCACAAAGCGGTGGAGTTGGATCACTTTTCCCCACGAATTTTTGCCATTTTTAGAGAGATCGTCACAATCCGTTACTTTTTACTGGTAAATTGACCTGATTTTGCTGAAATCTCAGCGACTAAGCCAAGCAATGGCCTGGCGGATCCATTCTTCTAGATCACAGTTATTGGTCAAATCCGATGACTGGGCAAGGGCGGCGATCGCCTGATTAATTTCGCTTTGGGTATAGCCCAAAGCGAGCAGAGTCATTTCTA
>JBEAQB010000198.1:0-3066 GCA_041164125.1 Cyanobacteriota bacterium | reverse complement strand
GGACGGCGATCGGGCAGTCAAGATTACAGTGAAACAGCGGTGAGTCGGATTGATCAGCTTCAAATTGCCTGGTTTGATCATTATTTAAAACAGCAACCCCCCCGCTTTTCTCCCGCTTGCTTAGACGTGTTTGATTTAGGTAACCAACAATGGCAAGAATTACACGATTTTCCTAACACGGATCAAACTTGGTATTTACAAAGTTCCGGGTTAGCATCGGTGCAAACGGGAAAATTAAGCCCCAAAAAGTTAGTCAATACCGTCATCGAAGCCGATGTGTTTGTCCATGATCCCTGGCGTCCCGTTCCCAGCTTAGGGGGCCATGCCGGTAGTCCCCAGGGGGTCTTGGAGCGAGGAAAGTTAGATGATCGCGCTGATGTTTTGACCTATACGAGTGAGCCGTTATCAGACTCGTTAACCGTCTGCGGTGTGCCAGAATTACGTATTCACGTTAACGGCGATCGCCCTAGTTTTGATTTGGCAGTCACAGTTTCCCAAATCACCAAGAGTGACCAGGTTTTACCCTTTAGCCATGGTTACTACCATAGTCCCCAGGGGTCAGCCCGTTTGACGATTCCCCTACAAGCCACCTGCATAACATTAGCCAAAGGCGATCGCCTCCGGGTGAGTATTAGTGGGGCAAGTTTTCCCGCCTATCCAGTTAATCCCGGTACAGGACAGCGGCCCACCCACGCCCATTTAGCCGATCAACAGGTGATTACCTTCATGGTGATGAATTCCCCAGACTGTACAGCCAATTTGAAACTACCGATTTTAGCGTGAGTGAGCATTGGGCAATGAAGGCCGGTTAGCCCCGAATGACGGTAATTTCCCGACCGCTGGGACTGAGGGCAGTTTCCAATGTCGTCCGGTCTTCTATGGGAGGTAAACCGGGACGGCGATCGAAGATGACCAACCAACCGGTGTCCAACCCCAATCCATCCAGATACTTATCCAGTTGGGTTAATCCCTGGGATAACGGATCCTTTTTCTTGGGTCGCCACACCTTCAGTTCCATGCCCATAACAACGTTGCCGTAACGCAAACAAATATCCATACGTCCAGAGCCAATGGCATATTCCCGCTCCAAGCGACCACCACCGTTCACCACTCGATGGAGAAAGGCCATCAAGACCAAATGGGGCGCAATTTCGTGATAAGGCGCACTTTTCAGTAAGGGTACTCCTTGTTGACGCCAAAAGTCTAGAAACGTATTTAAAAACGCTTGGGGATCTAAATTTCCCTCTGCATTTAACCAAGTCGGCATAATAGAGGTCAAAGAGGCAATGGGAACGGCTGCTAACGCTTTGGGTAGAACCTCCCGATAAATGGGGTTCGCAATTTGTAGTCCCCCTCCAGAATCTCGGCGACAAAGCCCTAAATCCAACAAATAACGAATATTATCTTCGGCGGTATCGGATAGTTCTTCCCCGGCTAACATGGGTTGAATAATGACTTTTACTCGATCCTCCCGTAACCGTTCCGCCAGGCTATCTAAATGGGTGTCTTGGCGTTGAATGAGGATTTCTTTAGCCTGTTCAATCACTGCAATGGTAATGGGTTCAGCCGGGTCTTTGACTAAATATTGGGTCGCTTCCCTGGCTAATGCATTGACTAACCAGGGTTGCCCATCGGTTAAATAAAAGGCATGGCTCACGGCTTCGGGGGTAAAAATTTGTCCAGTAGCATCGGTATGTTGTTGATATAAGTTCCCCACATCTTCAAAGCTAAAATTGCCCATGGTGAGAGACGCCACTTTGATATTGAAAGGACTAGCCGTATTTAGGCGATCGCTGCCCCCTGCTTTTACTTTGTAGTCCCGCACATCCCGCATGCCAATCAGACCCAAGGAATGGGGAAAGCCTTGGGGGCGGAGGGGATAACCATCCCGCAACTGTCGCAATACAGAAATCAGGGTTTGATCTTGGAGAGAATCAATTTCATCGATGAATACCACGAGGGGACAGGGAGCGCTTTTTGCCCACTGATTCAGGAATTGGCTAAGGTGTTTTTCTTCTTTCACATCGGGATACTGAACAGGATGATGTTCTACGGGTAACCAATGCTCAATAGCATTTTTCCAACTACTTAAAATTGCCCCTTCAGCAATGTCGGGTTGTTCAGGAAAGGCAGCACCCACTTCCACGGACAACATCACAGCGGTATAGTCGCCGCTAGCGGTTAATTCCTGGGCGAGGGCGATCATAGCGGTGGTTTTGCCTATTTGTCGGGGGGCATGGATGACAAAGTAATTGCGTTGTTGAATCAACGGCATTAATTCGGGAATCCGCGCCGTAGGGGAGAGCATATAGTGAATGTCGGCTTGGCAGGGGCCGGCAATGTTGAACCATTTGGGCATGGGGATTGGGGGCAGAGAACAGGAAATGGGGGAGTGTTTCTAGTGTAAGTCAGTGGCTTGGTTCGGTTAAGACGTCTGGCACTTTTTCGCTGACTGTGGGGAATATCGCCCTAATCGCCTGACTGTGTCTGGCTTTGGAGATGGACACAAAAATTGCTAATGTCTTCCCCGCTTCTTTCTGCTTATTTGGATAGCGCCTACGCGTTTTTGTCGGATTTTGCTCTGTCGGAGTTGTTCTGGGCTAAGTTTGCGGCTGTTTATGGCACGGAATACGATTTTGCGACGGCGGAGGCCCTCCGCGGCCGCTGGGCGTCTGGGGATTTTACGGGGCTACCAACGATCGCCGTGGTCGGTGGGTCGGGGTTGGGGTTGGCGAGGGGGGCCTATGGGGCGAGTAATAATACGATTTATTTGTCTGATGCGTTTTTGGTGTCTGCTGCCCCTGAGCAGGTGGTGGCGGTGCTGTTGGAGGAGGTTGGGCATTATGTGGATGCTCTGGTGAATGGGGTTGATACCCCTGGGGATGAGGGAGACTATTTTGCTCGGCTGGTGTTGGGCCAGCCGGTGAGTGAGCAGGAGGTGAGTCGTCTACAAGCAGAGCATGATGGGGCTACGGTCTTCGTTGATGCCGAAATCGTTGCAGTAGAGTTATCAGCTGCCCTAACTTATTTTCTTACGATTGACGGCGTCAATGGTGGAGCAACCAC
>JBEAQB010000197.1:0-4550 GCA_041164125.1 Cyanobacteriota bacterium | reverse complement strand
TTGACTTCAAGTCCGATTTTTGAGGCATATTCTCAACCGTTCACTATACTGCCTAGCAGCACCAAAAAAAGCGAGCAAGTGCTCGCTTTTTTTGCTAATAAGATTTAGACTGAGAGATGGTGCTTAAGTTATGGCGCTAGAGCGTTACCCCGCAGTAAACTACCGATGGTTTTGGCGGTAATCTTCATTTGCACTAGGGGGTTGGCCGGGACAACGGTTTTGTACAGATAGCTATCAAAGGTTAATTTCTGCACGTCGATGTCCGAACACATTTCCACAAAGGCTTCCCGGGTAGCATCGGTACGATAAAAGACCCGTTGTAAAATATCCAGCACCAGATAGGTCATGCCATAGCGTTTATCCCATTCCTTGATGTAGGTTTTGAGATCGGCTTCCGAGGGAACCCGTTGACCGTTATTGCTGGTGGCCACGATGGTTTCAGCGCACATCCGAGCAGATTTAGCCGCAAAGTAAATGCCTTCCCCTGAGGATTTAGTGACAGTCCCTGCGGCATCTCCCACGAGGGCCACACGACCGACAACCCGACGGGGACGGGGATGTTCGGGGATGGGATGGGCTTCAACTTTAATAATTTCTCCCCCTTCGAGTTTTTTGGCGGCCCGAGCCCGAATCCCCGCCTGCAAATCCTTGATCTTGGCTTTATTGATTTTCATGGTTCCCGTTCCCACTGCAACGTGGTCATATTTCGGGAAGACCCAAGCGTAAAAGTCTGGGGAAACGTCGTCGCCCACATACATTTCAGCCAACTCATTGTAGTAGGCCATCTTGTCTTCTGGCAGGCGAATGCGTTCTTGGAAGGCGATCGCATAGTTGTAGTCACCGGCATCGATCGCCTTGGCAATGCGGGAGTTGGCCCCATCGGCTCCGATCACCAGGTCTACTTTCAGGGTTTTCATTTCCCCAGTGGCCCCACCAGAACTATGGTCAGCGTAATGGAGGGTGTAAGGAGCGGTGTCATTTTGAGGGATATCTAGTTTATAAACGGTGCCGTTAATGAGGTTCGTCCCCAGTTTGTGAGCCCGGTCCCGTAAAAAGCCGTCTAAGATTTCCCGACGGCACATACCAATATATTCCTCATCCTTGAGGGTCTGGCCAATATTGACCTCAATGTTGGACGGCGAGATCATTTTCATCTTACGCACCCGCCGATCAATAATTTCCGGGGGAAGATTAAACTCGTCGACCATACACAAGGGAATTGCGCCACCGCAGGGTTTGGCGTTGTCTAACTTACGCTCAAACAGGTAGGTTTCAATTCCGGCTTTTGCTAAAATTTCCGCTGCGGAAGAACCAGCGGGGCCTCCTCCAACGACTGCTACCCGTAATACCAAAGCGTTTCTCCTAAATTTTTGATTTAAAACAGTGAGCGAGTACGGATCGCATCCTATCACGGTCTTTTTGCTTAGGGGTAGGCGATCGCCGTTGCAGGCCGGAATTTGCAATAGAGCTTTACAAACTTGTTACAAAAAGCAACAAAAATGCCGTCAGGCATAGATTTTTGTAAGGTTTACGAATTGAAAAAATACGATGGGTTAGGCGATCGCAGTCCCTTGGGTAGGAAGATCACGGCTCAATCCCTTACCTATCAACAGCGACGGGATTCTGTAAACAAGCAGCAGCGAGCTCGAGGGCCGGCAATCGATGGTCAACCCGATGATTGGGGGGGAGTTTATGTAAAATCTCTAACCGTTGTAAGCGTTTCTGGACTTGACCTTTTGCTCCGACCAAAAATACCGTGCGTTGATTGGTGAGGGCATCTTTGAGCATGGTTTCAATGGCCAGTAGGGCCGTAACCCCCAAGCGGGGAACGCTACTCAAATCTAAAATTAGGATTTCATAATCTTCTACGATCGCCAAGCGGCGAGCAATTGATTTAGCCGCGCCAAAGCTCATGGGACCACTCAAGTGAAACATAAAAATTCGCCCCCTAGCTGCGGTTAAGATGGCTTGTTCTTCCGGGGATAACCAATCTTCTCCCTCCGGTTGGGTCACTGCCTTCATGGCGTCAATTTGCACGTCGGTTAAATTTTTAATGGTTAATAAATTCGCTAAAAAGACCCCCACCGCCACTGCTGTAATCAAATCCACAAACACCGTTAATGCCAGAACCAAATACATCAACCCGGCTGCTTTCAAGGAGAGTTTGTGAGCACGTTTCAAAAAACTCCAATCAATAATATCAATGCCGACTTTAATCAAAATTCCTGCTAAAACTGCATGGGGAATGGCGGCCGTTAGCTGTCCAGCTTTCAGCAAAATCATGACCAACACCAAGGCATGGACAATACCTGCCAGGGGAGTTTTGCCTCCGGACTGTACATTGATCACTGTGCGCATGGTTGCCCCAGCCCCGGGTAGTCCCCCGCACAGTCCAGAGATTAAATTGCCGATACCTTGCCCAATGAGTTCCCGGTCAGAGTCATGTTGGGTGCGGGTGATATTGTCTGCCACCAGGGAGGTCAGTAAGGAATCCAATGCCCCTAAGGTTGCTAACATGACGCCATAAATTAACATTTGCCGCAAATTTCCCCAGGTTAAATAGGGCAAATGAAGCGTTGGCAGCCCAGAGGGGATGTCACCAATGCGGGGTAAATCGTAATCAGGCAGAACTACCACAGAAACGACAGTTCCCACCACCAGTGCCACTAGGGGGGCTGGCAACAGGCGATTTAGTCGGGCCGGCGCAAAGAAGACGATCGCCAAAGTGAGGATACCCAACCCCAATGCCCCTGGATTTAAGTCCCTGAAAAAGACGGGAATGGTTTGGAGGGCATTGACCACCCCCGGCGGGGTTTTATGGCCCAGTAGGGGACCTATTTGTAAAATAACAATGATGACCCCAATCCCCGACATAAACCCTGAAATAACGGTGTAGGGCATTAGGGTAATGTATTTGCCAAGTTGCAAAACCCCCATCAAAATCTGAAACAGTCCCCCTAACATAACCACGGTAAAAGCCATGGCCAAGCCCTGTTCTGGATCGTTCGCCGTCAAGGCAGCAAAGGTAGAGGCCATAACCACCGTCATGGGCCCAGTCGGCCCACTAATTTGCGAGGGGGTGCCGCCAAACACCGCAGCAAAAAAGCCAATACAAATAGCGCCATACAGCCCCGCCACCGGCCCAATCCCCGAGGCCACGCCGAAGGCCAACGCTAACGGTAACGCCACGATCGCCGCCGTTAAACCACCAAATAAATCGCCCCGTACATTCTCGAAGTGGAGTCCGTGGACAAAACGTGTGGCAAGGGTTGTCAGCATAATTTTAGGGGGTGAACTCGCAACAGTAGCTTTAATTTAAGCGGACATTTTTCAGGGCGATCGCCCCAGATGAGCCAGGGCAAACATTAATTTTTGTGACAAAATCAACTGATTTCGCCGCGTCTTTGGGGATTGTTGGCAGGACGATGTGCGGCAACCTGAAGAAGTCCCGTTTGGCTGAAAAATTAAGCTGACGAGGCGATCGCTACGGTCCCCCTCCCCCGGCAAGGGTTACAGACTGCTAACAAATTTCTCGAGACGATCTAACCCGGCGATAATGGTGTCCATATCGGTGGCGTAGGAGAAGCGAATACATTGATCGGCCCCAAAGGCAATACCGGGGATAACGGCAACTTGTTGACTGTCTAACAGTTTTTCGCTGAATTCGAGGGAACTGAGGCCGGTGTTGGCAATATCAACAAATACGTAAAAAGCGCCCATTGGGGTGGGGCAACTCAGTGGGGCAATCTGATTAATCCCCGCCACCATCACTTTACGGCGTTCAGCAAAGGCCTTGACCATGGTTTCCACACAGGTTTGGGGCGCCTCTAAGGCGGCGATCGCCCCAAATTGTGCAAAGGTACAGACGTTGGAAGTACTGTGACCTTGGATAGTACTGCACGCCTGAATTAGGTCTAGGGGCCCAGCTAAATAGCCCACTCGCCAGCCAGTCATCGAATAACTTTTGGCAAACCCATTGCTAATAATCGTGCGTTGAAAAATGTCATCATTAACTGCACCGATGCTTAAGTGCTCAATGTTATCGTAGAGAATGTTTTCGTAAATCTCATCGGAAACGACGTACAGATCCGGATAGTCTAGGATGACGGCGGCTAAAGCCCGGATTTCTGCTGGCGTATAAACGGCCCCGGTGGGGTTAGAGGGCGAATTGAGAACAAAAAGTTTGGTTTGCGGCGTAATCGCTTGACGTAGCTGGGCTGGGGTAATTTTATAATCGGCGGCGGCAGTGGTATCGACAATAACGGGAACACCATCCGCTAAGCGCACCATCTCAGGATAACTCAACCAATAAGGCGCGGGAATAATCACCTCATCCCCCGTTTCAATCAAGGCCAACATCAGATTAAACAGAGAATGTTTGCCCCCATTGGTCACAATGACATTGTTAGCGTCATAGTTCAGTCGGTTTTGGGTGTTTAATTTAGTGGCGATCGCCTGGCGTAGGGCTGGTTCTCCCGCGGCAGGGCCGTAACGCGTTTTACCGTGATCCAACGCTAACTTCGCCGCATTAACGATGTGGGTGGGGGTTT
>JBEAQB010000196.1:0-4358 GCA_041164125.1 Cyanobacteriota bacterium | reverse complement strand
AGGGACTGACATCCTAGGTGTGACAGTTTTATTGTTGTCCCATTGCTAAACGTTGCTTAACTCTTTGAATCCGCTCCAACCTCATTAATTCTCGTTCCTGATATGCCGATCAATACCGACGCTGTTTTGATTACCGATTTAGACCGCCAGAATGTCCGGGATTTAATTCAGTGGCTAAAGACCAATCGCCCCGATTTATGGAAACGCGCCCAGGAGTTAGAGCCGCCGGAAGAACCCATTACCATCGCTAATCGTTGGCAAAAAACCCAACATTGGCTCAAACAGCAAGTCATTATTAACCCAGAATCTTTGCATGGTTCTTATCACGTTACCCATGACTTAGAAAAGTCGGCTAAGACAACGGCGACGATCATGACCACCAGTAATTTAATTGATGCCTTGGGTAATGCCCCTCTCTTTTTCTTTGCGTTTAAGTCTCTTCCCTCAGGGATTCCATTGTTGATGGCGATCACCTTGTCGGGATTAACCTTATCCGCTAGTAATGCCATGTCCAACGCCGTTGCCCATGGACGGCCGGGACGATGGGCGTGGATGGGGTCTGCCCTTGTCGGGTTGGTCTTAATGAATCTATTACAGACTCTGGCGACAGGCATTGGCGTAGAGGTTATTAACAATAAGTCTGAGTTAGCCCAAATGGCTGCTGGTCGTGCTTTGGATAAGGTGATGCAGACTAAGCAGGATAATTTAGATAGCTTACGCAGTAGTAAGCCCGGGATTATTCAAGAATGTCAACAGGCACAACAAGCTCTGGAGGTAATGCCCCGCCGCACGCCCCTAGAAGAGAAAGCGTTTCAGTCTCGTTATGTCCGCGTCTACGGCACTTTGGTCAGTCAATCCCAACCTCTGGATGCGGTTCCCTTTGAAAAATTACCCCTATGCGTGCGAGCTAATTACTTAGAAGCCTCCTACACCCAGAAGCTAGAACAACAACAGGGGGAATTACAACAATTTAATGGCGATCGCCAGGTACTAGGTAATGATCTTGCCTATTTAAAACAGGTAGCACCAGCGCAATACCAAAAAACCTTTGTTGAAAAACAGCCTTTCTTTTTGTTTGGTGGGGAACCAGAGGTGGAAGTGCGCTCAGGGATGGAATTAGTCACGTTAGGTAGTGAAAGTTTTATGGGCAAACTTCAAGCAGGGGAATGGCAAAAGTTAGGACTCAATGGCTTTTTATTGCTGCTCTCTGCGTTTACCAGTCTGGCTTCTATCGGCATGGGGGTAACCTTTGCTCTGTCCAAAGACACACAGAAATCCTACGACGATCGCCATAAGGAAAAGGTGAGTCGGTTTTTCCAACGGGCACGGATGACCCTGTCCCAACTACACGACGAACAACAGCGTCAATTAGACAATGCTGAACAATGGGGGGAAGCTGACGATGAGCTTGGTCAATATAACTGATTTTGATGTAGAACTTCGCCTATAGGGGTTATATGAGCGGGAAGTGATGAGAACGGGAATTTTGGATTATCCTGCCCAGTGGCTGTTACCTCAGCCTGTCCCCTCAGCAGCGTCCAAACCCAAGTCTTTACCCGCATTGCCGGAAGCAAGACCCCCGATTGTGAATGAGTCAGCAAAGTCTGCTGCTGTTCAATCCCCTCAGGGAAACTCCTCGGCCGTCAGTCAACCAGTCAATAACGTTAAGGTCATCATTAACACCGATGAGTTGCCTCTGTCCGCCGCCCCTGAAGTGAAAATCCCTGAGCGTGACCTAGAAGATACTCCACTCCTCGGTCCCTTAGAGTCCCTAGAATCCCGTCGGCAAACGTTACTAACCGAACAAGAAATGGAACGCCGCTTGTTCTATCTCTTTGCTGAGGAATTAGAACGCACGGGCGATTTACGTAAATTTCCCGTCGTGTTACGGTCTACCTCTCACTCCTAACCCCAGTTTTCCATGCTTAAACGACTGCAATTTCTCAAATGGCCAGTCCTAATCCTTGGCATTCTCGCCATTCTTGGGGCTTGTCATCGTGCCCCCTCTCGGACGGCAATTCCTCGGGACAAAATGCAAGGGGTCTGGATGACTGATGCAGCAACGTTAGGTTTGACTTATACCACCCTCTTGGATGAAACCTTAAACCATATTTCCCGTTCCGGTTACGATCGCATTTATTTCAGCGTTTATAGTTTGCGCGGGCAACTCTATCCCACAAAGCAACGGAGCAGTTTCATTCCTAATCCCCCTTGGCTTCATCCTCTCCGCTCCATGGCCCGAGAATCCCGTCGTCAGGGGTTAAAACCCTATGCTTGGTTTGAATACGGACTAATGTTGCCCGAGTCTGACCCCGTCGCCCAAAAAAATCCCGATTGGCTCTTGACGATGCCCAACGGTGAACAAGTTATTGAAAACCATGGTATTCCCATGGTCTGGTTAGATCCCAGTCACCCTGAAGTGCAGTCCTATATTCTTGGCCATGTGGATGACATTTTCAAAGAAAAAGCCTTAGCAGGGATTCAACTTGACGATCATTGGGGCGTTCCCCGCCAGTTTGGCAATTACCATGATGCGTTAACAGCATTAACCCATCAAGTTCAACAACATATCAAAGCCACAAATCCCGACTTGGTGTTAAGCCTATCCCCAAATCCCTATCAGTTTGCCCGCAGTCAATACAATCAGGATTGGTTGCGCTGGGTTAAACAGGGATTGATTGATGAAGTGGTGGTTCAGGTCTATCGGGCGACCCCTGGTGAAGTTCAACAAACCATTGCTGGCTCAGGAATTCACACAGCCTCTCGCTATGTTCCGGTGGGGGTGGGATTATTTACCGGCTTTAAGGCTAAACCCTTCACCATTCAACCTATTCAAGCGCAAATAAAAACAGTCGACAATCAAGGCCTAGGCTATGTCTTGTTTAGCTGGGAATATTTACCCATACGATATATTTACCCTTATTTGGCTATGTTGCGAAGAAAATAGCTATTTTTTTGCTTTAATCCCAGTTAAACTCAATATTTCCTTTTTTTCCGCACTTAAACTGAATGTTCAAGTTGGTCGGAATCTGTTGTCAGTAAAGTTTGAGCGATCACCTGTAGTTGAGGCATGATTTTATCCTCTGCTTCTTTTTTGAGGCTAGCAGCGGATCTGTAATCTTTTCGCATTCCTACATGGGCGAGATTGTTACGAAGATCTGATAGCTGACCCCATAGTTTACTAATTTCTTGATGATTTGCGAGAGTCTGGAAAGATTGATCAAATTTGGATGGTCCATGGGGAATTTTCTTTTGTAAGAGAGCAAGTCCATTATTTAAGGCAAAACGGACTTGTTTGCGATCCTCTAGTAAATGATGGTTATCCAAATAATAGCTTGTCATTGAAATTAACCATTCTCCTGCTAAAGTCATTGCCTGTACAATTTGACCTCGTTTCATATACCAATCAATCATCTGAAACTGTAGCCAAAGATTCTGGGTTAACTTTTCCGTGTCCAGGTTATCAGCTAAAGAAAATTGTCCATATCCATCTAATAATTGATCGGCTATCAATGCAAATGGTTTAGCTCGCTGGTCAATGCCAGTATCTGCTTGTTTAAAAATTGCCTCCATTTGTTCTGCTAACGTTAATGTCTCTAAAGGACGAGCCAGGGCGATCGCCTGGGAAATTTCAGCAATAATTTTGGCTATTTGCTCTAATTGTTTAGCAAGAGGGCGTACTGTGGGATTTTGTGCTTTTTCAGTACCGGGAATAGCATTGTTTAATAAATCGGCCAAAGGAGCACCATCACCGACTTTCACGAAGCGATCCGTTGCGGCAATCCAATCCAGCAGACTGAGCATGGGGAGCAAATCATAGGTAGGAGCGGGTTGATCTTTTGCGTTGGGGTCAAAGGCTCCATATACCAGTCCCTCTACTTGGACTTGACGCACTGTTCGCAAATAACTAATGGCTAATAATGCAATCACCGGAAGTGATCTAAAACTATGAGTTAAGTCAAAAACAACCCGATCGCCGTGGTTGAGACAGTTTGTGATTTTATCAAAAATTATCCAGTTATCTTCAGGGGCATGACTTTCGGGAATATCAAAAATGGGCTCTAATTTAACCTTGTTTCCTATCCGTTCTTGTAATGCTTCCCAATTGGATCGAGTTGCATTTCTGGGAGCTTGGGTTGCGACAGTTTTGGTTAAGAGAACATAGAGAGTATCTACGTCATAAAAATCGAGAAGGGCTTCTTGAAAAAATGGTGTTGTTGATGTTTGAGCTGGATTGCTGGGATGAATATAGGTGACTTCTTGATAGCTGTTAAAGCCAAGAAAGGAGATGATTTTCATGATGTTTAATAGTATTAAATACCGAATAAAAGTTATTCAGGATGGGTATTAACTTCTGG
>JBEAQB010000195.1:0-2620 GCA_041164125.1 Cyanobacteriota bacterium | reverse complement strand
TAGATTTCATGCTTGATGACCCCGTTTCTCTTGCTACTCCCAATTCTTCTTAGATTTCTTACTTGGCAATTTTCAGGTTCAAACCCTTGCCAGTCCGAACTTTGAGCTTTTTGTATCTTTGTTTACATTCCGAATTTGGAATTGCTGGGAGGTTGCCCTTTTGCCCGACAACCTCTCTGCCACTTATGGTTCCGAATTTGTCCGTTATCACCATCGCTGTCAGCATCAGCATTAATTCCCCATGCTTTTTCACACTGAAACCAGTCGCATTGTCGAACTATTCCAACTGCCGTTCATGCAACGGGCTTTGATGGGGGGGATTCTCACTGGCTCCATGGGGGGAATGCTAGGGAGTTTTGCCATTCTGCGCCAATTATCATTTTTCAGTGATGCGTTAGGCCATTCTGCGTTGCTGGGCATCAGCCTTGGGTTATTGCTGGGGATTAATCCCTCGGTGGTGTTGCTACCCTTTGCGGTGGTGTTTGCCCTGGGGGTGACCTATCTCTTGGAGCGAACCCGGCTGTGGACGGATGCTTTGCTCAATATTGTTTACTCTTCATCCTTGGCGATCGCCATTATTATTCTTAGTTTTGTCGGGCAATATAAGGGGGGACTGAATAATCTCCTGTTTGGGGATATTCTGGCGGTGCGGGAGGCGGATTTACTGTTTAGCGCTCTGTTGTTAGTCGCTTGCAGTCTCTTCCTGGGGTTAACGTTACGGACGCAAATGTTACTAACGTTGCATGAACCCTTGGCGATCGCCCGGGGGGTGTCAGTTTCGGCCCACCGCATGGCCTTTATTGTCTTGCTGTCCTTAGTGGTGGGGATTTCCATTAAGGCGATCGGTGTGTTGTTAGTCAGTGCCTTTGTGGTGATCCCAGCCTGTGCAGCCCGCTTACTCAGCCGAACCTTCACACACTATCTCTTGCTAGCCGCTGGCTTGGGGGCGTTCAGTGCGGTGGGGGGAATGCTAGTTTCCGCTACTTTCAATCTACCCTCTGGCCCTAGCATTGTGGCCACCCAGTTAGGAATTTTTCTAACGGCAATGGCCCTACCGCGTTTGCGTATAATATGAGAATGATTTTCATTCCAAGAACGAGGTAGTTAGCTCAATGGTGACACCTGAGACAATGACAACGGTTCCCGTGACCCTGTTGACCGGATATTTGGGGGCGGGTAAAACCACCCTACTTAATCGCATCCTCACCTACGAACATGGCCAGAAAGTCGCGGTTATTGTCAATGAGTTTGGCGAAGTGGGCATCGATAACCAACTGGTGATTAATGCCGATGAAGAAATTTTTGAAATGAATAATGGCTGTATTTGCTGTACGGTGCGGGGGGACTTGATTCGGATTATCGGTAATCTGATGAAGCGACGGGACAAGTTCGATCATCTGGTCATTGAAACAACGGGCCTGGCTGACCCGGCGCCGGTGATTCAGACATTTTTTATGGATGAAGAGGTACAGACTCAGACCCACCTCGATTCCGTGGTGACGGTGGTGGACGCCAAGCATATTTGGCAACATTGGGAAGCGGAAGAAGCCCAGGAACAAATTGCCTTTGCCGATGTGATCCTCCTGAATAAAACCGATCTTGTGACCGCCGAGGAACTAGAGGAGTTAGAGGGACGGATTCGGGGGATGAACGCTCTAGCGAAGCTTCACCGTACCCGCAATGCTGACCTGAAAATGGATGCCCTGTTAGGGATTCGGGCTTTTGACCTAGAGCGGGCCCTAGAGATTGATCCTGAATTTCTAAACGAAACGGCCCATGAACATGATCAAACCGTTACCTCCGTGGCGATCATTGAACCCGGAGAATTAGACGGTCGCAAACTTGATGCTTGGTTAGGCAAGTTACTACAAACCCAAGGGCCAGATATTTTTCGCATGAAAGGCATTCTTACCATTGCTGGGGAAGATTATCGTTTTGTCTTTCAGGGGGTGCACATGTTGTTTGATGGCCGAGCCGATCGCCTGTGGAAGCCGGGGGAGCCGCGCAAAAATGAACTGGTTTTCATCGGTCGCAACCTGGATGAAACTCAACTGAGGGAGGATTTTCGGGCATGTCTCGTGTGAACACTCACCTCCCGGATCAGTTTGAACCCCACTGGCAAGACACCCTGGTAGATTATGTCACGGCGATCGCCTACAGTCCCGATGGCAAAGTTCTTGCGGCCAGTTCCGGGGCCGGGGAAGTCGCGCTGTTACAAAGTCGCAGTTTAAAACGATGGGATTTACAACCGGCAACCGGCGCATCCGTGGACTGTCTGGCTTTTTCCTCGGACAGTCAATACCTCGCCACGGGGGGACAAGACGGGCACGTCAAAATTTGGCAGATTACCCCTGCTGGCTCTGAACTGATCGCCACTCTAGGCAAGGGCACCACTTGGATAGAGCACTTGGCGTGGAGTCCCAGCCAGAATCTCTTAGCCGTCAGCCTGGGAAAAACGGTACAAATTTGGGATGGCAACCTCCGGGAGATTATTGCCACTCTGCATTTTGAGACATCTTCCGTTCTGGCCCTGGCCTGGCAACCTGACGGTAAACGATTAAGTGTTGGAGGTTATCAGGGGATAAAAATTTGGACTGCAACGGATTGGAACAAATCCCCA
>JBEAQB010000194.1:0-4957 GCA_041164125.1 Cyanobacteriota bacterium | reverse complement strand
TCAGGATCTTCGCGGAAAAGTTGATTGGCCTCCAACACTGCTTTCAGGTAAGCCACCACAATTTCTGGATATTGTTCAGCAAAATCTGAGCGAACGACAATACCATGCAGAGTGGGGACTCCCGTTTGCGCCCCATCAAAAATCTTTTTAGCAAATCCTTGGAAGGGAAATAACTCGCCGAAGGGCACAAAGTCCGCATGGGCATCAATCTGTCCTGTCCGGAGACTAGATCCGCCCACTTCCGGGGCCTGGCTGATCAGCTTAATATCTTTTTCGGGATCAAGACCGGCATCTCCCAATGCCTTTAATACCATCCCATGGGCCGCGGAGCCAAAGGGGACAGACACCGTTCCACCTTTCAAATCAGCAAGGGTTTTAGCTGTACTATCCTTTGGCACAACAACCGCATTACCAGCACCATTCGGACTATAGGCTAATGTGCCAATAAATGTTGAATTGGCATCTTGGGCTTCCTGTTGAAATTTAATCAAATTAATCACCGCAGGAAAATCTCCCATTAAACCGATATCAATCTGATTCGCTAGCATTTTATTGGTGATGGGGGGGCCAGATGTGTAGCTTGACCATTGAATATCGTATTCCACCCCCTCATATTTCCCTGTCGTTGGCAGATACTTTTCTAAAAGCTCTAGTTCTCGTACCGTTGCGCCACCAACGGCAGTGTTGATGACTTGATCTTGAGTGCCAATCGCAATGCGAATCACTTTGCCGGCGTTGCTGTCTGTACCACTTAGTTCTCTATTAGAACAAGCCCCTAAAAATAAGACAGAAATGACAACAAAAGAGGAGACAATTTTCCGCTTAAAACAACCTATTTTTTGCTTCATGATTTTAATGGGATTCAAGAGTTATTTAGCTGTTATTAATAGAACGACCTTCCAATTTGTTTATCTGTAAAAAGCGATACATATTGTAGGGATTAGCTCGACCCATCCATAAACATGGCAACTCAGTCTATACATTTTTTTTATCGATATTATTTTTTGAGGTGACCGATACAAGTTGAGAAAAAAGACTAAACTGTCTAACAGGGCAGTGTTTTAAGATAGCGAGAAAATCGGGGAAGTAGGGGATATCGGCTGGATTAACTGACTCAAGTCATCTAAGCTTTGTACTTATAGGTACACAATCTGGCCAGTGTTGGAGAAGGATTTGCAACGATGTCTAGCCGACACTGGTAGGATGAACACAGGTCTTACACCAAACCCGTGTTTGCGAGGGAAGAATTTTGACGTCACTACCAACACCCCTTTCATTTCCTTTAAGCGTGGAACAAACTTGGTGTTACCCCCTTGCTGATTGGGGATTGATTGCCCTGCAAGGGGCCGATCGCCAACGGTTTTTGCACAACCAAAGCACTAACGCCATCGCAGGGCGATCGCCGGGGCAATGGCTAGAAACGGTGTTTGTTACCTCAACGGGACGAACGTTGGAACTGGCCACGGTTTATGTCCAACCAGAAAGCGTGTGGATTCAAGTTTCAGCTAAGCAAGTGGATCCCCTGTTAGCCTGGATGGATCGATTTATCTTTCCCTTTGATCAGGTTGAGCTTAAAAACTTATCCCATCAATACCAGGCGATGATTTTCGGTGGTGAAACGGCGGGCAAGCTCCTAGAAGATTGGGGGTTAACCCTACCAACCGGCGATCGCTGGCTGACCCTAACGTGGCAAGAGTCAGAGATCATCATTTTGCCTAGCACAGGCTTAGATTTTCCCGGATACACCCTCGTTTATCCAGCGGACAAACACGCTGTACTGGCTACCCATTGGCAAGCGTGCCCCAGTCTTAACGATTTGCAATGGGAAACCCTCCGCATTCAGCAGGGACGTCCCCAAGCGGGTCATGAATTAACGGAGGATTACAACCCCCTAGAGGCGGGGCTATGGCGGGCAGTTTCCTTCGATAAGGGCTGTTACATCGGTCAAGAAACCATTGCGCGATTGAATACCTACAAAGGGGTCAAACAACGGTTATGGGGAATCAAATTTGATCAACCAGTTCCAGTGGGATCAACAATTCTCCGAGAGGGGCAAAAAGTGGGGGTTGTCACCAGTATTTCACCCCTGATGCCGTGGGGATTAGGGTATTTAAAAACGAAATTGGTCGAGCCTGGCATGGGGGTTGAAGTTGAAGGTGTTCGAGGCACGGTGGCGCCAACACCGTATCTTTACCACGGGTATCCCGACGCCTAATTTTTTGAGCCGTATGACTGTTACAGACATTATTATTATCGGAGCTGGGCATAATGGGTTAGTCTGTGCAGCCTATCTGCTCCAACAAGGCTATCGTGTCTTGCTCTTGGAAAAACGGGAGGTGCCGGGGGGCGCAGCCACGACAGAGGCCTTGATGCCGGAATTGTCCCCGGAATTTAAGTTCAACCGCTGTGCCATTGACCATGAGTTTATTTTTCTCGGCCCCGTTCTCCAGGAGTTAAATTTAGCCCATTACGGACTAGAGTACTTATTCTGTGACCCTAGTGTGTTTTGTCCCCAGCTTGATGGTCGAGCATTTTTGGCCCATCGGTCTTTGGCAAAAACCTGTGAACACATTGCCCGTTACAGTGAACGGGATGCCGGGCAATATGGGGAATTTATTGGCTTTTGGACAAGCTTGATGACGGCGATTCAGCCGATGTTTAATGTGCCCCCCCAGGATTTGATCGCCATTGCCCAGGCCTATGATGTTGCCAGCCTTAAAAAACTGTGGGCGATCGCCGGATCGAAAAATAAGGCGTTGGATTTTGTGCGAACGATGATTACGTCGCCGGAGGACATTTTAAATGAGTGGTTTGATAGTGAGTTAGTGAAAGCGCCCTTAGCCAGATTGTGTTCGGAAATTGGTGCCCCGCCCTCCCAGAAAGGCACCTCGTCGGGGATGATGATGTTGGCCATGCGTCACGGCCACGGTATTGCCCGACCCAAGGGGGGAACGGGGGCGTTGGTGGAGGCGTTGGTCAAGTTGGTGAGGGAAAAAGGGGGAGAAATCCTGACCGAACAGACCGTCAAACGGATTTTGGTGGAAAATGGCACGGCGATCGGGGTGGAAACGGCCACGGGGGAACAGTATCGGGCTCACCGGGGGGTAATTTCTAATCTTGATGCGCGGCGGGTCTTTTTACAGTTGGTGGAACCGGGGGCGTTGGCAACGGTGGATTCAACCTTGGCAGAGCGATTAGAACGCCGCACGGTGAATAATAATGAAGCCATTTTAAAAATTGATTGTGCCCTGTCGGCCTTGCCCCAATTCAGCGCGGCCCAAAGTCCCCAGGATTTGATCGGTACCATTTTAATTGCCGATTCTGTGCGCCATGTGGAAGAAGCCCATGCCCTGATTGGCTTTGGCCAAATCCCCGACCAAAATCCCTCTTTATATTTGGATATTCCTTCGTTGCTCGATCCCAGCTTGGCCCCGGCGGGGTGTCATACGTTATGGATTGAGTTTTTTGCCCCCTACCGCATTGCAGGACGGGAAGGCACGGGGTTGATGGGCACCGGTTGGACGGATGCGTTAAAAGAACAGGTGGCGGATCGGGTGATCAATAAGCTGGCGGATTATGCCCCCAACTTAAAAGATCTAATCATCGATCGCCAGGTGGAAAGCCCGGCGGAACTAGCCCAACGCCTCGGCAGTTACAACGGCAATGTGTACCATCTGGATATGACCCTGGATCAGATGATGTTTTTGCGACCCCTACCGGAAATTGCCAATTACCAAACCCCGCTTAAAAACCTTTATTTAACGGGCGCAGGCACCCATCCCGGCGGCTCCATCTCGGGAATGCCCGGCAGAAATTGTGCTAGGGTCTTCTTGAAACAGCAACGTCGTTTTTGGTGAATGTTTAACCATGGTTGCCCTGTCGGATCATTACCGCCTCTCCGTTGAGGAATATTTAGCCCTAGAAGAAACCAGCCCCGTCAAACATGAATATATTGATGGCCAGGTTTTTGCCATGGCCGGCACCACCGATCGCCATAATGTCATTGCGGGGAATTTGTACGCCCTCATTCGTGGTCATTTACGGGGTAGTGATTGCCGGGTTTATTTTGCCGATTTGAAAGTCCGACTTGAGCAACTCAATCGATTTTACTACCCAGATTTATTGGTGACCTGCGATCGCCGAGATGGGGAAACAGCTACCTATAAACGTTTCCCCAAACTGATTATTGAAATACTTTCCGACGGCACAGAAGCCTTTGACCGGGGGGATAAATTCAATGATTATCAAACCCTAGACAGTTTGACAGAGTATGGGTTAGTGAACAGCAAAACCCAACGGGTAGAAATTTTTCAACGCCAAGGAAATCATCACTGGCAATATCAAGCCTATACGGCCCCCAATGCCCAAGTTCACTTTGCCAGTATTGACCTGGTTTTGCCCCTCAGTGACGTTTACGAAGATGTTTTCTTGGAAAACTGACCCATTTTTCTGATGAAAAAGCGCGTTACCCTTACCTTTCCCCGCCGCACCGTGCAAATGCCGATCACCTATCGGTTAGCCAAGGATTTTAATATTGCCGCCAACATTATCCGCGCCCAGGTTGCGCCCAACCAGGTGGGAAAAGTCGTGCTGGAACTGTCTGGGGATATTGACCAACTAGAAGCATCACTCGAATGGATGCGATCACAGGATATTGGCGTTTCCCTGGCCAGTCGGGAAATTGTCATTGATGATCAACGGTGTGTGGACTGTGGATTATGTACAGGGGTATGTCCCACAGAGGCGTTGAGCTTAGATCCCGACAGTTTTCGCTTGATGTTTCGCCGCTCTCGTTGTGTGGTCTGCGAGCAATGTATTCCCTCCTGCCCCGTCCAGGCGATCGCCACAAATTTTTAGGTTTGATCAATCCCCATGCCCGTGCCCGACCGTCCTTAAAATATAAACCTCATCTAGGTTGAAACCCGGAGTTTTTCCACCTCGGGGTCTAAATGAGTTG
>JBEAQB010000193.1:0-3428 GCA_041164125.1 Cyanobacteriota bacterium | reverse complement strand
GGATTATCCTTACAGCCGTTGATCGATTTTTTCAGCCTCAGCCCTTAACACAGCTTGATTTCGGGGTTGTTTTAGCCCTGGTGGCCACGGGGTTAAATGGCGGTGTGGCCTGGGTCTTGTTGCAAGCCGGGAAACGGCTGAATTCAATCACCCTACGGGCCGATGCCTACCACCTGCTGACGGATGTCTGGACCTCCATTGGGGTCGTGGTGGCCATTGGCTTAATTCGGCTGACCGGCTGGACCTGGTTAGATCCGGTCATTGCCCTGGCCGTTGGACTCAATATTATTTGGACAGGGGCACACTTACTCAGAGAAACGTTATCGGGATTAATGGATCAATCGTTACCCCCTGATCAACTCCAGCTAATTACAGCGTTATTTGTTCCCCATGAATCCCAGGGGTTGCGATTTCATCTCTTAAAAACACGTCAGTCGGGATCCCAATCCTTTGTCTCCTTTCATGTCCTGGTGCCCGGCCATTGGACAGTGCGCCAGGGCCATGATCTGTGCGAATCCCTAGAAACGGCGATCGCCCGCCAAATTGTGGGGGCTCAGGTCACGACCCATTTGGAACCCCTCGAAGATCCGCGTTCTTGGCAACATCCCGATTTTGCCGTGCCCCTTGAGTCGTCAGCACCAGACCCCTCCAACCCGAATGCGAGTCCTGAGTAACAGATACCTAGAGAAACCCCTGCAGTTGTTGAATCAACTGTCCCGCCTGTTGAACCCCTTCCATGCGATGAACGGGCAGCCCTTGCTTAAATAGCACTAATGTGGGTAAAGCCTGAATGCCATATTGAGAGGCCAAAGCAGGATATTTATCCGTGTCTACTTTGACCACCTGTAACTGTTCTCGGAGGTGACTACTCAGTTGATCTAAGATGGGCACCATCATCTGACAGGGACCGCACCATGTGGCATAAAAGTCCACTAACACTGGCTTGGGGGAGTTAGCCAACATTTGCTCAAAGCTGGCAAATTTCTTTTTGAGTGCCATAATCGTTGATTCCTCTCAGCAAGTCGAAAAAGGCTCAAGGCTCCTAATTTTAACCTAACATTTACTCAGCATTTTCCTCTGAGAGGATTAATCTGCCCATGTCCTTGCAATCTGCCCTGGAAAACAGTATCCAGACCTTAGATAGTATCACTTTCGTTCTGGGTTCAAATCAATTATCCCTGTTGACCCTGGTGCAGATTGGGGTTTATTTATCACTCATTTTTTTATTAGTTCATTATCTCAACCGCTTACTGAAAGGATTTTTGCTGCGGCGTTTAATTGAGGAAAAGGGGGTACGGTATGTCGTGGCAAATTTGCTCAGTTACACCCTGGGCACGTTTATTTTTATCATCATTTTGCAATCCACAGGGGTTAACCTCTCCTCGTTGGCCGTCTTAGGCGGGGCGTTAGGATTTGGCATTGGTTTGGGGTTGCAGTACCTAACCCGCAACTTCGTTAGTGGTCTCACACTGTTAATCGAACGCAAAATTAAAATTGGTGATTTTATTCAATTCCAAGATATACGGGGGTATGTCAGGGAAGTCTCCACGCGGGCTGTTGTCGTGGGGCTCAAGGATGGTTCCTCCGTGGTTGTCCCCAACAGTGTCCTGATGGAAAACCAGGTGATTAATTATCACTATGAAAATGAAACCCTGCGTTTGACCCTTCCCGTGGGGGTGGCCTATGGCACCGATCCCGTGCTAGTGACGGAAACCTTGTTACTCAGTGCTTACACACAAACTGTGGTCTTGCAAAACCCACCGGCCCAAGTTATTTTCCAAGAATTTGGCGGCTCTAGTTTAAATTTTGAATTGTGGGTCTGGGTTGCCAAGGATTTGATTGGTCAACAGCCTGAAATTTTGAGTACATTGCGCTATGCGATCGCCTTTTATTTTCGTCGTAATAATATTACGATTCCCTTTCCCCAACAGGAACTGTGGCTTAAGAATCCCGAGGCGATCGGGCAGTATCTCCAGCCCGATCTAGTGGCAGCCCCGCCACCCCCGACAGCGGCTGATCCCCTGATTTCCCTGAGTGAAATTTTACAGTCGAACCATTATTTTAAGGGGCTGAATGAGCTAGAAATTCGTCAGTTGATTGAAATTGGCCAGTTGCAGTCTTTGACAGAGGGACAAATATTGTTCCACGAAACAGATCACGGTGATGCGTTTTATATTGTTATCTCTGGAGCGGTGCAGGTTTATACCGAAACCCTGGGCAAGGTCTTGGCCACCCTAGGCCCAGGCAGCTTTTTTGGCGAGTTAGCACTCATGTTAGGCATTCCCCGCACTGCGTCGGTTAAGGCGATTAAAAAAACGCTGCTTTTTGTGGTCAAATATCCTCAATTTGAACTCTTACTCCAATCCAATGCTGATTTTTACGAGGCGATCGTGGCGGCCCTGAGTTTACATCAAGAAGAGCTGGCCCAACGCAAGGCCGAGTTAGCCCAAAAGGGATTACTCAGCGACGGCGAGGAAGACAGCAATATTATGGGGTGGGTGAGAAAACGACTCCAGTATTTATTTCAACTGTCTTCCTGATCGTCATGCTTTCAACTGGCAATGACCCGATTAACCAAGGCCATCACATCACTACGGCTCAGTTTCTCTTTCCCCAGGGCTAAAACATCAAGGGTGCCATAGGCCAACGTTAAGGGAATCTTACAGAATTTCAGCGCTGGGCCATGGGGCAAAGACTTTGTGTACTGATCTGCTAGGCTGAGATTATAACGAGCATATTGGTGCATATCGGCAAGTTCCCATCCTTGGGGAAAAAAGCTGACCCCCCGTCGTTTATCTTCTTGGTAATTGCGCACGATGTTGACTGCCTGGAGTCCTCGGCCAAAGCCAATGGCATAGGATCGGTCGGTTTGAGTGCCATCGTACCAGGCCCAGAGGTCAGACAGTAACAGACCCACTGCACCCGCAACGCTAAACGTGTACTGATCAAGTTGATTTTCGGTGTCAATCTGCCAGTTGTGTAATGCCCAAAAGGCCATGCGGTCGGACATGGCGGCAGTGGCATCCCAAATCCGGGGGGCAATGGTGGCCGGGGCCAGGAGGGCCCATTCTCCGACGCGCAGGGTCACCTCTGGGAGTTGCGCTTGGTAAGAGTCGAGGCCCCTAGCAAAATCAAGACTGGTAGAGTTGGCATTGGCACTTTGGAGGTTGATGCTAATTTGATTTAGGATGTGTGCTTTCGTGGCAACGTCAAGATCGGGGTGGTCTTCAACTTCATCGATCGCCCGCATACAAAGATAGGCAGAGGCTACTGCGTCGAGTAACTGATCGGGCAAAATACTAATGGGGATGTAAAATGTCCGGCTGGTTTCCTTAAGAACCGTGAGGGCATTACGACGTAGACTCATGCATTCAACTCCTGACACCAAATTTAAGCAATAGCATACACTCAACTTACCCAATCAGATC
>JBEAQB010000192.1:0-5928 GCA_041164125.1 Cyanobacteriota bacterium | reverse complement strand
GGGCCATCTACATTTCTGAGGCGGAAGCCATCAATGGTGACATTATTTGCGGCTACGGTAATGGTGCCCTGGATCCAAGTTTCTTCGTTATTTCTATAGCCTGTATTGGTATTGATGCCATTGGTAAGATCAATATCTGGAGTAGTGGGGGCAACACCCACATTGGCGCCTTTTAATGTGACCGCCTTGTTGATTGTTATATTTTCGTTATAAATGCCTGAGGCGACGATAATCTCATCGCCAGCTGCTGCAGCATTAATTGCTGCTTGGATCGAGCTATAATTCCCTGATGGGCCTACAGTAATCGTTGCCATAAGTAAAACCTTTCGAGTCGAGTTAATCGGAAATTAACAATAACAGTATGAAGACAAATAAAAAAATCCAGGAAAGGATAAAGAAAAAATAAAGTTCAGCCTGTGAGAAATCGTCTTTTTTTCTAATTAATGACGATGCAGGGAAAACAAATAGTAGATCATATGAGCTTTCTTATGTTTTGAACGACTCATCAACCTACGACCGTTATAGCACACTAACCCAAAAAAGTAAAAAATGTTCAGAAACGGCACAGGGCAAACAAATACTTGCATTTTTTCTCAACAAAGAGCCTGAAAAGCGAGCTTGTTGAGAATCATTAGGAAGCCACATTCAGAACTCAACGTAAATAGCAACTTAACAAAGTCTCCTCCGTGGCACAGTTAGAGAGAACCCAGACCGATCGCCGAACCATGACCGAATTTTATGTTGACCGAGGTGGTACTTTCACCGATATTGTTGCCATCACCGACGATCCTAACCTCAAGGCCCGCTGTCAAGGCGATCGCCGCTTTAGTGTCTTTCTTGTCCCTAGTGGTGAGACTGTCATTTTATATAAGCTATTGTCTGAAAACCCTGAACAGTATGATGATGCCGTCATTCAAGGTATCCGGGATATTTTAGGGTTACAGCAACAAGACCCGATCAGGGCTGAGCAGGTCAGTCTGGTAAAAATGGGCACCACGGTGGCCACCAATGCGCTCCTAGAACGGCAAGGCGATCCGGTGGTATTGGTGGTAACCCAGGGATTTCGGGATGCCTTGGCCATTGGTTATCAGAATCGTCCGGATATTTTTGCGTTACACATCCAAAAACCGGGTTTACTCTACACCCAGGTGATTGAGGCCCAGGAGCGCGTCACCGCAGCGGGGGAAACGCTACACCCCTTGGAAACAGAGCGGCTTCGTCAAGACTTACAACGGGCCTATGATCAGGGGATTCGCAGTGTGGCGATCGCCTTACTCCATAGTTATCGTTACCCCCACCATGAAGAACGCATTGCCGAGATTGCCAACGAGATCGGCTTTAGCCAAATTTCCCGATCAGCGGCAGTGAGTCCGCTGATTAAATATATTTATCGCGGTGATACAACGGTGGTGGACGCCTATTTGTCGCCTCGATTGCGGCGCTATGTGAATCAGGTGCAATCCCACTTGCCGGGGGTGCCGCTCCAGTTCATGCAATCCCACGGTGGACTAGCTGCAGCAGAACGGTTTCAGGGACGGGACAGTATTTTGTCGGGGCCAGCAGGGGGCATTGTCGGGGCAGTCAAAACCTCTGCACGGGCAGGCTTCAACAAAATTATTACCTTTGACATGGGCGGTACGTCCACCGATGTGGCCCATTTTGCCGGCGAGTATGAACGGTTGTGGGAAACAGAAATTGCCGGGGTGCGGATGCGGGTTCCCAGTTTAGCCATTCATACGGTGGCGGCGGGGGGCGGGTCGATTTTGCGGTTCGAGCAACACCGCTATCAGGTGGGGCCTGCCTCAGCGGGGGCGACCCCGGGCCCCGCCTGTTATCGACGGGGGGGACCGTTGACGGTCACTGATGCCAATGTGATGACAGGACGAATTCAGGCGGACTATTTTCCCTCGGTGTTTGGTCCGCAGGGGAATTTACCCATTGATCCGATGGTGACACGGGAAAAATTTCAGACCCTTGCGGCAGAAATGACGGCACAGACAGGCATTGCCTCCCCCCCAGAAGTAGTCGCCGACGGCTTTTTGGCGATCGCCGTGGAGAATATGGCGAATGCAATCAAGAAAATTAGTTTGCAACGGGGGTATGACATTGCCGACTATACGTTGTGTTGTTTTGGGGGGGCCGGCGGTCAAGTCGTTTGTCGGTTAGCAGAACGGTTAGGAATGGGGCGCATCTTTCTCCATCCCTACGCCGGGGTCTTGTCAGCCTATGGCATGGGTCTGGCTGAACAACGAACATTAAAGGCGATGACCATTGAACAACCCCTAACAGCGCCCAATTTACAGATCCTAAGCAGTGATTACCAACAATTATCCAACCAGATTTTCCCTGACCAGATCCCGCACCAAGGGACAAGGATTTGCCGACAAATTAATCTTAAATATCAGGGAACTGACACCAGTTTAAGCGTCAACTTTACCCCTGACATCAACCACTTGACGCAACAATTTACCGACCTACATCAACGCCGTTATGGCTTTAGTCAACCGGAGCAAGGGTTAGTGATTGAAGCTATTAGCCTGGAAGCGATCGCCCCCTTAACCCCCCCCGCTGAACCCTGTTTAGCCAAGCAACCGCACCCCGCTGCCCCCATCGCCACCATTTCAGTTTATACCCAGCAGCAATGGCGATCGGCGCCCGTCTATGAACGGCAAGCGTTACACCCCCAACAACGCATCATTGGCCCGGCGATGATTGTGGAGGGAACCGGCACACTGATGGTAGAACCCGGCTGGCAAGCCCGGCTCGGCCAGGCGGAGGGGGCAGGAGAGCAACCCTGTTATTTGCTGATGGAGACACTCTCTTCAGTAAAAAACCGTTCCTTGACCCGATCGCCGGCGTCACCGCCGGCCCCCCATCCCCCAACGCTTACAGACGGTTCTTCTGGCCAGGAAAATAAACCCGATCCCATTCGGCTCGAAATTTTTAAAAATCTTTATCAGTTTATTGCTGAACAAATGGGGATTATCCTGCAAAATACCGCGGCTTCGGTGAACATCAAAGAACGTCTAGATTTTTCCTGTGCTGTTTTTGATCACCGAGGGGATTTAGTCGCCAATGCCCCCCATATTCCCGTCCATTTGGGCTCCATGAGTGAGAGTGTGAAAGCCCTACTAAAAAGTCATCGGGAATCCCTCCAATGCGGTGACGTCTATCTCTCCAATAACCCCTATAACGGCGGCACACATCTGCCCGATGTCACCGTCATCACCCCGGTTTTTGACCCGGCCGGGCAAGATATTTTGTTTTATGTCGCATCACGGGGACATCAAGCGGATTTAGGGGGCATTACCCCTGGTTCGATGCCGTCCCACAGTCGGGACATCCGTCAAGAAGGGATTTTGTTTGATAACCAGTTACTGGTGCGCAACGGTCAATTTCAAGAAGCGGCGATCCGGTCTCAACTGACCCAGGGGCCCTATCCCGCGCGCAATCCTGATCAAAACCTTGCTGATTTTAAAGCCCAGGTTGCTGCTAACAAGCGTGGCGCTTTTGCCCTGACCGAAATGGTGGCACAGTACGGACAAAAAACCGTGCAAGCCTATATGGGCTATGTGCAGGACAATGCCGAGCAAGCTGTGCGGGGGGCGATCGCCCAGTTAAGCTCTGGGCAGTTCACCACGGCAATGGATAATGGCATTCAAATTAAGGTAACCATTACAGTGGAGCAAGACGCCGCGACCATCGACTTTACCGGCACGTCTCCCCAAGGGGAACACAATTTCAACACCCCCACCGCTGTCGTCCAAGCCGTCGTTTTATACGTTTTCCGCACCCTAGTGCCTACCCCCATTCCCCTCAATGCCGGTTGCCTAAAACCCTTAAAGTTGATCATTCCCCCCGGTTGTCTGCTCAACCCTCATTATCCCGCCGCCGTGGTGGCTGGCAATGTGGAAACGTCCCAGGCGATCGCCGACACAATCTATGGCGCGTTGGGGGTACTGGCCGCTAGCCAGGGCACAATGAATAACCTTACCTTTGGGGATGGTCAATATCAATACTATGAGACTATTTGTGGGGGCAGCGGGGCCGGGGCAACGTTTGCCGGCACCGACGCTGTTCAGACCCACATGACCAATTCCCGCTTGACCGATCCCGAAATTTTAGAGTCCCGTTTTCCGGTGTTGCTAGAACAATTTTGCATCCGCGCCCATAGCGGCGGCCACGGTCTTTATGACGGCGGTAATGGCGTGATTCGACAGTTGCAATTCCGCCAACCCCTCAGGGCATCGATCCTGGCTAACCGACGACAGGTTGTCCCCTTTGGTCTCAACGGCGGAGCAGCCGGACAACCAGGGGAAAATCGTCTAATCCGGGCTAATGGTGAGGAATTTATCTTAGACAGTTGTGTCGATATAGAAATGCAGACTGGCGATCGACTGGTGATTAAAACGCCGGGGGGTGGGGGATTTGGACAAGGCTAGACGTTTATCTCAACTACAGGAATTGCGATTGAGAGACATGTCAAGGTGCAGAATAATCGTAGTCTCACGACGAAGACTGGGTATATTGGAGTGTCAGAATGGGTAAATACCCTGAAGTCCATCAGAGGACATCAAAACTCCTCAAATGACAAAAAGGTAAATGCCCAGAATGTCGACTGTATTTCAAGGAAGGAGACATCATGGAAATAGACCATATCATCCCTCGCTCGCAAGGCGGTAAGAATAGATATGATAATCTCCGACTCTTTCACAGACATTGCCATGACACAAAAACTTCCAGAGATACTCTCCCAACGATCTTGTCAGGTGTGTATGACAAACATCAAGGCATTAAGGAGCCGGATGAACCGAAAGGCTCACATCCGTTTCTGAAGAGTAGTGGAGTAGTTACCCACTCCACTGACTTTAATTAAATTAGCGGTTGTTCTCATTGCTAATGGTGTGCTAAATTACGTGCCTTGCGACGATCAAGGTTCCGACGTTATCTTGACTGGAGCGATCCTGCCGGAACTGATTGGAACCGTGAACAAAACATCTTCTTCCCTCGAGACAGCGAGTCTCAACATCAGTCAACAGCGCTTAATGTCCACTTCTTCTTGCGACCATTATTGTTACCTATGCAAAGTAGTATTACTCCCACCGAATATCGTCAACGTCGCAGTCACCTGATGGCTCAGTTGGGACAAGGGACAGCCATTTTTGCGAGTGCGCCCCAGGCAGTAATGCATAATGACGTGGAATATGTATTCCGCCAGGACAGTGATTTTTATTATCTAACGGGCTTTAATGAACCCGAGGCGATCGCCGTTTTTGCGCCTCACCACGAAGAACACCAATTTATATTATTTGTTCAACCCAAAGATCCTGAAAAGGAGACCTGGACAGGCATTCGCTATGGTGTGGAAGGGGTTCAGGCGGAATTTGGGGCCGATATTGCCTATCCCATTCATGAATTGGATGAACATTTACCAAAATACCTAGAAAAGGCAGATGCCATTCATTACCATCTGGGTCGGGATGAGCGTTTAAACCAAAAAATCCTCAACCATTGGCAAAGACAATTAGCGGCCTATCCTAAACGCGGTCATGCTCCCCAAGCCCTATTTAACTCCCATTTATTAGTTCATCCCCAGCGTCAGGTCAAAAGTGAGGCCGAATTAGACTTGTTACGACGAGCCTGCGATATTTCGGTGATCGCCCACCAACGAGCCTTAGAATTTACCCGTCCTGGTCATTATGAGTATCAAGTCCAAGCGGAATTAGAGAGTATTTTCCGGCGGGAAGGGGGGATGGGACCTGCTTATCCTTCCATTGTGGCAGCGGGCAAAAATGCCTGTATTTTGCATTACATTAATAACGACAGCCCTATTCACGACAGTGATTTACTGCTCATTGATGCCGGTTGTGCCTATGGTTACTACAACGGTGATATTACTCGAACCTTTCCGGCAAACGGTAAATTTAG
>JBEAQB010000191.1:0-5305 GCA_041164125.1 Cyanobacteriota bacterium | reverse complement strand
AATATCAAAGCCAGCTGATCCAGGAAATTCGCCAAAACCATTACCGCTTACAGCGGGGCAATGTCACTATCCGTTTAGCTGAAGCGTTTGGGTTTTGTTGGGGGGTTGAGCGGGCCGTGGCCATGGCGTATGAAACCCGGCAACATTTCCCCCGGGAACGGATCTGGATTACCAATGAAATTATTCATAACCCCTCAGTCAATCAACGGTTGCGGGAAATGAATGTGCACTTTATTGAGGTGGAGGGGGGAAAGAAGGATTTTAGTCGTGTAGAAAAAGGGGACGTGGTAATCTTGCCTGCTTTTGGGGCGAGTGTGGAGGAAATGCAGTTACTGAATGACCGGGGTTGTACTATTGTGGATACAACCTGTCCTTGGGTGTCAAAGGTCTGGAATTCCGTGGAAAAACACAAGAAAAAGGCCCATACGTCGATTATCCACGGCAAGTATAACCACGAAGAGACGATCGCCACCAGTTCCTTTGCGGGAACTTATCTGATTGTCTTGAATTTGGCCGAGGCCCAACGGGTTTGCAACTATATTTTGCATGGTGGCGATAAGGAACAATTTCTACGGGACTTTGCCAACGCCTATTCCGAGGGCTTTGACCCGGATCGAGATTTGGTGCGGTTAGGGGTAGCCAATCAAACCACCATGTTGAAAAGCGAAACGGAAATGATTGGTAAATTATTTGAAAAAACCCTGTTGCAAAAGTATGGCCCCACGCAACTAAACGATCATTTCATGAGTTTTAATACCATCTGTGATGCCACCCAGGAGCGCCAAGACGCAATGTTTGATCTGGTTGAAGAAGATTTATCATTGATGGTAGTGATCGGCGGTTTCAACTCCTCTAATACCACCCATCTCCAGGAAATTGCAGTGGAACATCACATTCCGTCGGTACATATCGACAGTGGCGATCGCATTGGCCCGGGAAATCGGGTGACCCATAAACCCCTGGGCAAGGACCTAGAAAGCCTAGAACCGTGGTTACCGGCCGGGCCGATTACCGTCGGCGTCACCTCCGGGGCTTCTACCCCCGATAAGGTGGTGGAGGAGGTTATGAAGAAGATTTTGGCGATCAAGGAAGTTGAGTCTGCCCTCAATCCCGCCTAAATTCCCTCCCTGTAACGCCCTTGATTCAGGGAGACACTGCTGCAACGCCGTTTATTGCCCAATCCCATGGCCGAGTTTGCCCGTTTACTCGTGAAAGTGTTACTCCCCTCGTTTTTGCTGTCCTGGGGCATCAAGGCGATCGCCCCCCAATGGGGGATGGAACCGACAGCAACGACCGCACTGCTGTTTGTTCTGCTCCCACCACTGGCGATCGCCGGTTGGTTGGTGAAGCAAGAACGGGGGACAGAACCATGACCTTTGCCCAATGGTGTGGGTTTCTCAGTCTGTTATTGATGGCGTTAGTGCTCTGGCAAATCCGCCAAATTTTGTTGCTGTTGTTTGCGGCGGTAGTGCTGGCCAATGGGCTAAACCAGTTAGCTGCTTGGTTGCAGCGGTATCGCCTCAAACGGGGTCTGGCCGTACTCGTGGCGATTATCCTCTTCATCATCAGTTTAGGGGCGATCGGCGGGTTGATTGTCCCCACCTTCATTAACCAGTTTCAAGCCTTACAGACCCTAGTTCCCTCGAGCCTTGATCAAACGATTCTGTGGCTACGCCAAATCGCTGCCCAAATTGATCCCGAACTGACACAACTATTACCCACCTGGCAACAACTGGCTAGTCAAGTTCAACCCCTTATGCAGCAGGTAGCGGGTAGTGGTTTAAACGTTTTTTATAGTACTTTAGGGCTACCCCTGAGTCTTTTACTCTTGTTGGTGCTGGGGTTTATGCTTCTGGCAAATCCGATCGCCTATCGACGAGGCTTGATCCGCTGTGTTCCTGCCTTCTATCGACAACGGATGGATTGGATTTTGACCCAGTGTGAAATGGCCGTGAGTCATTGGCTGGGATTGGTGTTGGTGAGTGCGATCGCGGTAACCATCATGACCCTTGTCGGTTTGACCCTCTTGCAGGTCCGGCTTCCTCTGGCCCTCGCTTTTCTGGCGGGATTGATGGTCATGATCCCCAATATTGGTCTGCTGATTAGTCTGGTCCCGGCCCTGGCGATCGCCCTGTTGGATAATCCCTGGAAACCCGTGGGGGTATTACTCCTCTATGGTCTTGTTCACTACCTAGATAACCGTTGGCTGGTGCCCCGCTGCGTTCGCAAGCCCCCCCCCATTCTGCGGGGGGTATTGTTACTCTCCCAGATGTTTTTTGGCAGTGTTTTTGGGGTTTTAGGATTATGGTTAGCGGTTCCCCTAACTCTCGTAGGACAGGTTTTTATCCAAGAGATTTTGGTCAAAGACGTGCTCGACCGCTATCAACCCACTCCCGTTAGCCCCAAATAATTGATGACCACCATTCAAGACCTGGGTGAACAGGGTCTCCTCGCCCATCTCAAGCGTTTTTCCCCACTGGAACTAACCGGCGACGATGGCGCGGTGCTGAGGTCTCCCCAACCAGATGACCTGGTAATTAGTACTGATATGTTGGTCGAAGGATCTCATTTTAGTGAGCAGACCACCAGTGCTTTTGACGTGGGTTGGCGGGCCGCAGCCGCAAACTTATCAGACTTGGCGGCCATGGGGGCAATGCCCATCGGCATGACGATCGCCTTAGGGTTACCTGGGACAACGCCCCTCGATTGGGTGATCGCACTTTATCAAGGCGTGGTAGCCTGCTTAAAACCGTGGACAACCCCCATTGTGGGGGGGGATGTTTGTCAAGCCCCTGTACGGACAATTAGCATCACCGTATTCGGGGCAGTTCCCTCTACTAAAGCAATTCATCGCCATGGTGCCCAGGCCGGCGATTGGCTCCTCGCCACTGGCATCCATGGTGCTTCGCGGGCGGGACTAGAATGTTTATTAAACCCCGGGCTGGCCCAATCCCTAGCCCCCGATCGCCGTCAGTGCTGGCAACGGGCCCATCAACGTCCTTACCCCCGCCTAGATCTCGTTGCGTCTCTACACAGTCTTAACAGCCGCCTGACCGGTATGGATAGTAGCGACGGTTTAGCCGATGCAGTCGTCCAAATTTGTCGGGCCAGTGGGGTCGGAGCAGAACTCTGGACGGAGCAACTTCCAATTCCCCTGGGTCTTAGGGATTGGGTGGGTCAGTCCACGGCGATCGCCTGGACATTATATGGTGGGGAAGATTTTGAACTAATCCTGGCGTTACCGGCCCCCATTGCCCAACAGTGGTTAACCTCGGCGCAGGAGCAGTTAGCGTTACCAGTTCATCATTGCCCCCGTCAGATTGGGGTGATGACGGCTAATCCCGATGTCCTACTATCCCAGGGAGGAAAGCCAGTTAAACACTTGAACCTAGACCAGGGATTTCAACACTTTGCCCCCTCTTTTGACTCTCGTTAAATAAACAGTTGAGCCTAATAAGTACCTAGTTGCAATTAAATAGAAGACTATTTCTGTGCTCGATCCCCCCCAGTCCCCCCTTATCAAGGGGGGTGCCGATAGGCGGGGGGATCTTACAATTTTCAACCCCCGTCTACCTATTGATGACCAATCAATGCCAAACCGGTCAGTTTTGCCAGAGGTTCATTTATAATTCCTCTATCAACCGTTGACATCAGAAAACCTGTTCTTGCTACTATGGGTAAGTCAACCCAACCCGCCGTTAACCATGACACCGCGAAACCCTGGTGGAAAAAGGGCATATTTAGCGCCAACAACTGGTTTGGGCGCTGGTTTCAAAAGAAGATTGCAAAATACTTCCGGTTTCGGGCCACCCTTTCAGAAAGCGACCTGTTTCTTTACCGACGGGCCATCACCCATGCCAGTACTCTTGGTAAAAAAGCAGAATTAATCGATGCTGAAAAGTTCAGTCAACCTGAGTTCTTGTTGCTGATTAAGTTGCGCTACCTCCTCGACCAAAATAGTGGCGAATATACCGGCATCAAAGACAGCCTTGCACGTATTCAAGCGGCGATCGCCGCCAAGGATAGCCTCTTTGCCATTACGCAAACGGAATTACGCTTTCGGGGGTCTCAGCAGCAAGCATTCTACCAATTCACGGATGATTTACTCAGGGACTGTAAAGATGCAGCTGATTTCCAGCAACGACTCCAACGCCAGATAGCCGTGACCATGACCCAGATTAAAACGGATGAAGGACGGGTGGCGATGGAAGACTATTCAGCGCATTTAGACGCCCTAGCCAAAAATCCTGTGGGACTCAAGCTGTTAGGCTTATTTAAAGCCGATGAATTGTCGGATTTATCCATTTTTCGCCAACTCTCTGATTGGGTTCACGCTCTGACGAAACAGGATTTGCAAAACCACCAGACCCTGGCCCCCCTGGTGGCTAATCATTACGAAAGCCTGGCAAAAATTGGGGCAATGGTCGATCTTCCCCAATCTCAGTGTCATCAAGATGCTTGGACGCGCATCATCCAGGTTCTAGCCCTAAACCACAAATATCACTATTCCTGCCTACAGTTTGAAGAATTGTTGGCTGTTCTAAAACGCTGGTATTCCCCCTATCAAACGGCGATCAGTATCCGGGAAGCTCATCCCCCCAATCAGTTTAAACAACCGCCTGCATTTCAAGACAATATTCCGGGGGAAAAAGTCTATCTGAAATATAAGCGCTGGTTGTAAGTCTGCATCCAGCCATGCTCATTTTGACTGCACGCCTCATTGCCATGGTGTACCTTCCAGAAGAGAATCGGGCTTTTAGCGACCCTGATTGAGAACGGTAAGTTGGTAATCTCACTACCGTTGGCAGGAAAATGGCGATCGCCCCCTTTGCGGTCGATGGTACTGACAATTTCGCCGCGATTCAGCCACATCCGGACAATGTTAATACTATGAGTAATAACCCCCAGGGATTGCCCAGCAAATCCATCACAAAGCCAGTGATTTTAACCTGATTTAATTCATTACTTGCTGGTCCCCTCTGTTCGGCGGTATGGGAGCTAAATTCATCCGGGCGGATATAACCGATCTCAGCACAGGACAAAAACTTGAAAAGCTGGCAGGGAAAGGGTTTGATAGGAGTGAGAAGAAAACCAGACAAACCCTCATGGATCAGATTAACGAAATTCGAGCCCAATTGCGACCCCACATGGGATGGCATGGAGCCAGACTGTCATTTGTCGCGCTGTTCCTAGTGGCATTATTCCGAGCTAAAACCGTGAACCTAGCTGAACTTGCCACAGTCTGGGGGGGGAATGCCGAAGAAGCCTCTAATTACAAACGTATGCAGAGATTCTTTAAATCTTT
>JBEAQB010000190.1:0-4003 GCA_041164125.1 Cyanobacteriota bacterium | reverse complement strand
TCCTGAACTATTGACCGCCAAGTTAGCCCTACTATTAACATCATTGGCCCAAGATTTTGGCTTAACACACCCCACTGTGGCGATCGCCGGTCTCAATCCCCACAGTGGGGAAGCAGGCAAGTTAGGGCGGGAGGAACAGGATTGGCTGATTCCCTGGTTAGAAGAGATGCGGCAAACCTATCCTGCGGCGCGGTTAGTGGGGCCCATTCCCCCGGACACCATGTGGGTGGCTGCGGGGCAAGCGTGGCTTCAGGATGCCCAGACAAATGTGGCGGATGCCTTTTTGGCGTTGTACCATGACCAGGGCTTAATTCCGGTTAAATTGCTGGCCTTTGACCAAGCGATCAATACCACCATCGGGCTCCCCTTTGTGCGGACGTCTCCCGATCACGGCACAGCCTTTGATATTGCAGGGAAAGGTATTGCCCGGGCAGAGAGTATGCGGGCGGCCATCGAGTTAGGGGCGTCCCTGGTGCGCAACCCCCGATCATCCCGCCGGACTGCCGCCATCGTCCCTCGTCCCGAATGCTGACGTGTCCCTGGGAAGTTCCAGCGTGAAGACGGCTCCGCCCTGCTCCGGGTCATTTTGGGCCCCCAAGATCCCCCCATGGGCGGTGACAATTTCCTGGGCGATCGCCAACCCGAGACCACTGCCTTGACGTTGACGCTCAGGTTCAAGCCGGGCCCGAGAACTATCCCCCCGATATAAGCGCTCGAAGATATAGGGAAGATCCTTGGGGTTAAATCCCTGACCTTGGTCTCGGAGGGTTAAGTAGATGCGCTGGTTATCCTGATTACCCCGCACCCAAATCGTACTATTTGGAGGACTATGTTTGAGGGCGTTGTCTAGTAAATTGGTCAATACCTGCATCAGGCGATCGCTGTCCCCCACCAACGTTAAGGTTTCTGGCCCTTGGTAGTCTAATTGGATCTGCTTTTGGCTGGCGATGGGCCAGAGACGCTCCCAAGTCAGGATCAGGAGCCGGTGTAAATCTAACGATTCAAACTCTAAATACAGATTGGGATTGGTTGTAATCTGGGTCAAATATAGCCAACTTTCCACTAAGTTTTGTAAGCGACCCACTTCCTTTAATTGGCGGTCAATCCAGCTTTGATCTGCGGTGGCTAAACGGGATTGTAACCGCTCCGCAATCAGGGCGATCGCCGTTAGTGGTGTGCGTAATTCATGGGCGAGATCTGAAAATGCTTGATCCCGTCCCTGACGTAATTCAGCTAACATTTGCTGATTTTCCACAAAGATTGCCACCTGACCGCCGGCTAAAGGATACCCGTAACCTTTCAAGAAAATGGAGGCAGGCACCAGGGGGTTTTTGACATTAATGGTTGCTTTAAGGGGCGGGAAAAAAGACCATTCCTGACTTTGGGGAGCTTGGTTCTGACGGGTCCGCTCAATCAGTTGATCCAATTCATAGGAGCGAATAAATTCTAAAAAGAGGCGTCGTTCTCCCCGTTGCCAGCCTCGAATTTGTAAGAGGGATTGGGCCGCTTCATTACACCAGGCCAAATGATTATCGCCATCAATTAACAGGTAACCCAAGGGGGATAAGTCCATCACCCCTTGCCAATAGTCCACCTCGGCTTGACGGGCTTCGCAACGCTCTTGCAAATAGGTAATTTCACGGCGTACCAAAGATGCCAAGGAGAAGGAAACATTTTTGGAGTCGGGCAACGATGTCAATAGGGAGCGGATACGTTGATTAAGACGAAACCGATCAATGGCCCCGATGCCAAAGCCCACTGCTCCCCCGATCGCCAACGTTAATAGTTCCATTGCCCTTTTCCTCTAACGCAAATTTGATGGCAGTGCCTTGATCGGCATTTTACCCAGGACTGGCGTAGCCAGGAGACTGGATGGATATTAGGGGTCGGAACCCTTGAGAGTGTTATCAAGCGCTTCTCTTGAATGCTAAATAATATCCTGTCGTCTTTTGGTGGTGTAGATAATGACGAGAAAAACCAGTCCTTGCAGCATTAACATTTCCCAGTTAAGCATTAGATTACGCCAAGTGGGGGTATAAACATCGGAGGGCTGAAAGGGTAAGTCCAAGAGAGTTCCATCGGGTAAAACTTGCGCTTCTGGTACTAGGCGATTGATGTCTACCAATGCACCATAAGCCCCCACTGACCAACGGCTCGTCATCAACCAAGATAAATACTGACCAATACCTTTAATCTTAAATAATACGCCGGAAAAGATGATTTGAGGCAGGAGTAAAATAGGCAAAGTGGTGTTAGCTTGGGTGCTATTTTTGGCGATCGCCGAGACGGTTAACCCCAACCCCATGGCGGTAAAGAGGGTTAAATAACTGGTAATGGTTAGTCCTAGCAGCCACGGTAAAAGTGGAGCTTCGGGGGCGGCAAAACAGGAAACAATTACCGTGACCATGGCGAAGGTTTGCACGCTGGCAAGTCCTGCAAGGATCAAAATCTTGGCAGCTAAATAGGCAAAAAGGTTGAGATTAACCAATCTTTCCCGGTGATAAATATCGTTTTCTTTGACAATTTCTTGCAACGAACTGGCTAGCCCGACCCAAATGGCGGCACAGGTAAACACTAACAGAACGGTTTGAGCCAGGGGCGCTAATCGGGGATCCGGTTCATTGCCTAAAATAAACGGTTCATCAGTGCCGATCGCCAGGTTAATCAGTAGAATGCCGATGGGGGCAGTGATGATAGCAATACCCAGGTTAAGGCGATCGCGCAGCAGAATTTGACCGTAACGCTGAGCTAAAACCCAAGTTTGTCTCAAAAGCGAGGTTGGGGCTTTGCTGGGTTTTGGCGCGATCGCCGACGCGCTTCCAATACCCAGGCGTTGATCTATGTAGTGATGCTGAAAGGGTGAGGCTTGATAGCGTTGAGCAGTATCGATAACGGCCTGTTTGCTGTCCAATTGAATGTAAGCATCCGCAAAATCCCCATTGGGTAGGCCGAAAAATTGACAGGCATCCTCAAAGGGACCGTAATAGCACAAATTCCCTCCTTGACCTAAAAATGCCAGACGGTCACATAAATCCATATTACCAGTGGCATGAGTAACCAACACAATTGTCCGACCTTGATCGGCGAGTCTGCGTAATAGTTGCATCATTTTTTTGTCTAAACCGGGATCAAGGCCCGAGGTGGGTTCATCCAGGAAGAATAATTTGGGATCCACCAAAAGTTCCACCCCAATCGATACCCGCTTAAGTTGGCCGCCACTCAGATTTTTCACGAGAACCGATCGCCGTTCTTGCATTTCAATTTGAGTCAAGGTTTGTTCAACAATGTCTTCAATACTGGCATCCTGGGGAAGTCTAAGGCGGGCTGCATATTGCAGGACTTCTTCAACCGTCAGATCTTTATGGACAATATCTTTCTGGGGCACATAACCAATTTGATTGCGATACCAGTTAAAGTTACTTCTCAGATCTTCGCCATTCAGATAAACTGCACCTTCGCTGGTGGGTTCAATCCCCAATAATGTTTTCATCAATGTGGACTTGCCTGCGCCACTGCCTCCCACTAGGGCGACTAATTGACCCGGCTCGATGGGTAAAGAGATTTGATTGAGTAGGGTGATGGGGTGTTGATGGCGCCCCTGGACGGTGCGGACAATTTTATGGGCATCAAGGCGGATGTTATTGCCGCTGTCGGCGATGATCAGTTGATTATTTTGTAAGACCAGGGTGTAGGGAATGATCTTAATGGTGGCACTGGTATTAATCAGTGTTTTTTTATTAACCTTAACCCCATTGACATAAACGCCATTAGTGCTATAGTCCCATAAAAGGTAGGTGTCGGGTTCCAAATAGTCAATAACAGCATGCTTACGGGACACGGCAGGGGATGACAAGTGCAAATTAGCACTATCATCGCGACCAATCATCACCGATCTTTGTTGCAGGGGAATAGCAGTGAGGGCCGAAGTTCTAGCAACGGCGTTCAGGCTATGGACATCAAAGTATTTAAGCGTGATGAGAATATCAACGTTTTGCCCAATTTG
>JBEAQB010000189.1:0-2920 GCA_041164125.1 Cyanobacteriota bacterium | reverse complement strand
GTAGCCTCAACCATTGCCCACCTAACGGGGCAGCCTTTTGTGAGTGCCCCGAATAAATTTGCGGCCCTGGCCGGCCATGAGGCGATCGCCTTCACCAGTGGTGTTTTGAAAAGCATTGCTGCCTCGTTGATGAAAATTGCTAACGATTTACGCTGGATGGGCTCTGGCCCCCGCTGTGGTTTAGGGGAATTAAAATTGCCTGCCAATGAACCCGGGTCATCAATTATGCCGGGGAAAGTGAACCCGACTCAATGCGAGGCGATGACGATGGTGTGTGTGCAAGTGATGGGCAACGACGCCGCCATTGGGTTTGCCGCCAGTCAAGGGAATTTTGAATTAAACGTGTTTAAACCTGTCATCATCCATAATTTAATTCATTCTTTACGGATTCTGAGCGATGCCTGTCGGGGATTTAATCAACATTTGGTTGAAGGTTTGCTGGTCAATGAGACCAAAGTGCAAGAATTTTTA
Source organism: Cyanobacteriota bacterium (assembly GCA_041164125.1). GTDB lineage: Bacteria > Cyanobacteriota > Cyanobacteriia > Cyanobacteriales > Microcystaceae > Synechocystis. The sequence continues at coordinate 2,449 of JBEAQB010000189.1, read as the reverse complement.
GATAACTCGTTAATGCTAGTCACTGCCCTCAATCCCCATATCGGCTATGACAACGCCGCCAAGGTCGCTAAGCTTGCCTTTCAACAAGAGATTACCCTTAAACAGGCCGCCGTGGAACTCGGTCTTCTCTCTCCCCAACAATTCGATCAATGGGTAATACCTGAGCAGATGGTAAACCCTCGTTGAGATTGGGTAGTTCACAAGACGCGGACTAGGGAGTGAGACGAATGAATTTTTTCTTACCCACTTGCAACACCTTATCGGTCAATAGGCTCGCCTCAGCATACTCCTGATTGATATCTGCCAGGCGATCGCCGTCTAGGCGGACAGCGCCCCCCTTGATTTGACGACGCCCTTCGCTGCTGCTAGGGCACAAACCACTCACACTCAGCAAATAGGCCAATTTCACCGGAAAATTAACCGCTCCCAAGGAAAATTCCGGCACACTGTCCGTATTAGCTGCCTTACCTTGGGTGATGATAGCTTCTGCCGTTTGTTGGGCGGCGATCGCCGTTGCTTCCCCATGGAACTGGGCTGTTACCGTCCGGGCCAAAAGTTTTTGACACTGCCGAGGGGTTGCCGGTAGTTGAGAGATCTCTAGGGCAGTTAACAACTCAAAGTAGTCATTCAGTAAACTATCGGGGGTCTTTTCCAACTTGGAATACATCGACAAAGCCTCTTCTTGCAGACCCACATAATTGTTCAACGACTTAGACATTTTCTGATGCCCATCTGTCCCTAACAAAATGGGCAGCAAGAGACCAAACTGAGGCGGTTTACCAAAATGCCGTTGTAGATCCCGACCCACCGCAATATTAAACTTCTGATCGGTGCCCCCCAATTCCACATCGGCATCCACCATCACCGAATCATACCCCTGCATTAAAGGATAAAGAAATTCATGGAGAAAAATGGGGTTTTCTTGGGCAAATCGTTCTGAAAATCCTTCTTTAGCCAACATTTGTCCGACGGTCATAGTGGCAAGCAGTTCAAGAATCTGATCCAGTTGTAAACCACTTAACCATTCGGAGTTATAACGAATTTCCAATCGTCCAGGGGTATCAAAATCTAGAATGGGCTTGAGTTGGGTCAGATAACTGTCAGCGTTGGCCTTGACCTGCTCCGCTGTTAACTGTTTCCGCACGTCCGATTTGCCGGTGGGATCGCCAATTTGGGCAGTAAAATCGCCGATGATCACCACTGCCGTATGGCCTGCATCTTGAAACGCCCGTAGCTTACGAAAGGGAATGCTATGGCCCAAATGAATAGCGGTTCCCGTCGGATCAATGCCTAACTTAACCCGTAGCGGACGATCCTGTTGGGTCAAAAGGGCGAGATTTTCACGCGGATGGTCTGATTGGGGCGAATTAGGAAAAATTTCCGCTGTACCGCGCAGCAACCAGTCGGGGGCTTGGGAATCAGTCATAGGAAGAGATTAGACATTAGGCAAACGAGTCGTGACTCACAACCCTCTGTGTTGGAAGCACAATGCAACACAGAGGGCTTTATTCCGGGGCAATTTCAAAGACTTGGTTAAATACCTTAGCCACTTTGCTACCCGAATCAATGGTTTCCAGTGGATCTTTGCGCAGCCGATGACGTAGACACAGCACAATCACTCGCTGGATATCGTCAACGGTGACTTCCGTACGACCTTCAAAGGCAGCAAGGGCTTTTGCGGCCCGGTTCGTCACAATATCGCCCCGGAGCCCATCCACATCCAATTCCGCGCAGACTTCAGAGACCTTGACGCGGTAATCATAATCAATGCTGACCTGGGGTAAGAGCGTCTGGGCATTGATGATTTTTGCCTGTAACGCATCCTGCTCTAGCCGGTATTGATCGCAAAACTGATGGGGTTGTTGATCAAACTCGGTTCGTTGTTCGACAATTTTGACGCGTAAATCCGGTTCGCGCACGGTGCGAATTTCAGCATGCATGCCAAAGCGATCCAATAACTGGGGCCGTAACTCCCCCTCTTCTGGGTTCCCAGACCCCACCAGGACAAACCGGGCCGGGTGGCGAATCGAGATGCCTTCGCGCTCCACTGTATTCCAGCCCCCGGCGGCTGAATCTAGCAACACATCCACCAGGTGATCATCCAGCAGATTGACCTCGTCCACATAGAGGATGCCACGATTCGCCTTAGCCAACAGCCCCGGTTCAAAAGCCTTTACCCCCTCCGACAGGGCTTTTTCGATATCGATGGTGCCGCAAACCCGGTCTTCTGTTGCCCCTAGGGGGAGATCGACCATAATCACTTTCTTCTTGGTGATCGATAGCGGCTCGTTTTGCTCCACCTGGGTGCGCACCTGCTCACTCATCATTTCCGGGTCGGTGGGGGAAGAGTTGAAGGGATCGTTAGCTACCACATCAATTTCCGGCAGTAAATCTGCTAGCGCCCGAATAGTGGTGGATTTCCCCGTTCCCCGATCGCCCATAATCATGA
>JBEAQB010000188.1:0-9550 GCA_041164125.1 Cyanobacteriota bacterium | reverse complement strand
GGACAGCCCCCACCGCCAGTAAGGGAGGAATGTAACTCTGCGTTTCGGTTAGCGCCTGACCATCAGGACGATCCGTTAACACCAGAATTTTGGCACCGGCTTCCACGGCGGCGATCGCCGTTTGTATCAATTGATCTAACGCGGTTGGTAATCCATCGGGGGCCGCCAACTCGTACAGCGTAGAAACCGCCGTCGTTAGTAGCCCCCCTTGTTTGATCGCCGCCAACTCCGCTTCATTCAGCACCGGGGAATTAATTTTAATCATCCGGGCCGATGCCGCTGAGGGCTCGAGAATATTACCCCGTTCCCCCAAACTCATCCCCAAGGACATCACCAAATTTTCCCGTAACGGATCAATGGGGGGATTGGTCACCTGGGCAAAACGCTGTTTGAAATAGTCAAACAGTAGGCGGGGTTTATTGGACAGAACCGCTAACGGAATATCGTCCCCCATACAGAAAGTGGGTTCTTTCCCCTGACTAGCCATGGGGACGATGACCATTTCCAAATCTTCAGCACTGTAACCAAAGGCCGCCTGTTGTTGCAGCACTGCTTGGGCATCTGCAAATAAGGGCGTTTCCGTAAAGGCGTCGGATGTCACTAGCTGACGGTTAGCTGTTACCCACTCACCATAAGGATGTTTGTGGGCAACTTTTTGCTTAATTTCGTAATTTTTTAGAATGGTTTTGGCTTCCAAATCGACCGCAATCATTTGACCCGGTGCTAGGCGACCCTTTTCCGCAATTTCCGCTGCGGGCAAATCCACCACCCCGGCCTCTGACCCCACCACAATCGTGTTGCTTTTAGTAATGCAATAGCGGGCCGGCCGTAAGCCATTGCGGTCTAGCCCTGCTCCCACCGTTTTCCCATCGCTAAAAACCAATAAGGCTGGCCCATCCCAGGGTTCCTGTAATCCACTGTAATAGTCGTAAAAATCAGTGATTTCGGGATAATCTTTTAGAGCTGGTTGATTTTGATAGGCCTCTGGCACTAGCACCATCGCCGCCTCTAAGGGACTACGCCCGGTGCGGACAAGCAATTCCAATGCACTATCTAGATTGTAAGAATCACTATTGGCTTGGTTCACAATCGGGGTCAAGGACTCTAGGTCTGCTTTCGGCCAACCAGAGACAGTGAGTTCCCCTTCCCGCGCTGCCATCCAATTAATATTGCCCAAGAGGGTGTTAATTTCACCGTTGTGCCCCAACATCCGCATCGGTTGGGCTAGGGGCCATTTGGGCATGGTGTTGGTACTAAAACGACGGTGATAAACGGCAAAATTGCTGACATAATCGGGGTTCGTTAAATCCTCATAAAATTCCCCGAGCACCACACTCCGCACCATTCCTTTGTAGACAATGGTGCGGCAGGAGAAGGAACAAACGTAAAAGTCTTCTGCTAACTTCTTCCCAATAATTGACCGGGCAACATAGAGACGCCGGTCCAGTTCATCGCCGGCCGCCCCTGCGGAACAGGTTACGAAAATTTGCTCAATGTGGGGTTGGCTATTCCGCGCTTGGGGGCCTAACACATCGGGATTAACCGGGACTTCCCGCCACCCCAATACGGTTAAGTCTTCTAAGCGCACCACTTCTTCCACATAAGCCCGAGCCACCTCCCGCGCTCCCGGTTCTTGGGGCAAAAATACCATCCCTACCCCCAGGCGATCGCCGTCTGGCATGGGTAGGTTGCGGGTGTCAAACCAACGGGACAATAAGTTGCGGGGAATCCCTGTCATCACCCCGGCCCCATCGCCGGAGTCATTATCCGCACTACACCCCCCTCGGTGCTCCATACACCCCAATGCTGTCAACGCCTGTTGAATTAAAGTATGCTTAGGTTCACCTTGAAGATCGGCAATGAAACCGACCCCGCAGGCATCCCGCTCTTCTACCAGCCAGGGCTGACCAAGGAGGGAAGTAGGGACTGTTGGGGCGACAGAAGGGTTATTCATAGGAACCGAATGCAGATAGCAGATAAATGATGGGGAGCTTCAAAAAAACACGCTAAGTTGAAGCTTTTAGCGTTATTCTCGCCAGCCGGCACCATAGGGGAGCAGTTGCTAGCGATTTGTTCAAAATAGATCGACAGGCGAACGGGGGCAAACAACGATTGTGATCATTGTCTCGTCATTATTCTTTATAGTATTACGAAAATCTTAAGAATTTCCAATCAGAAAGCAAGCAATTTCAGCGGTTGGTTCCTGGGTCAAGCCTTTCACGGGGTCCCCCATCCCGCTGTGGGGGTCAGGTTAGGCGTGGGGACGAGCGTAACCATGGGGAGATCTAAAAGTAGTCATCCCACCGATAGGACTGAATTGTGATTGAAGCCGGGGATTGGTGGGAATTCTGTAAGGCGATCGCCCCCCAGTAAGCGTCCAAGAGTGGCAGACTGAATAATTGCCAATCAGCAACCTGGTAAGGATGAGGCAAAGAGTGATAATGTTGTCGGTCACTTGCCAACACTACTTGGTTTAATCCCCCCCCAATGCCCAATCCTGTGGCCTTCAGAAATGCTTCCTTAGCGGTCCAGAGTTGATAGAAAGTTCGTTGTTGAGTTTCCCCCGTCTGAGCCCTTAATGTCCTAGTTTCGGTAGGGGAAAAAAAGCGTTGGGCTAAATGGACAACATTGGCTTTGGGTTTTATTACCTCTAGATCAACACCAATGACCCGGTTGTTCGCAATACCAATTAAACCCACATTGCCACTATGGGACACATTAAAATGCCAGGGCAAAGAGGGGCTGGCAAGACAGGGCTTCCCGTTGGCAGAATAATTAAAGCGGATCGTGGCGGGGGCACAATCTAGGGTTGCAGCCAACAGCAATCGTAACGCGATGCGGACAACTCGATAACGTTGCTGATCGGGGTGACAACAAAACCGTTGAGCTTTCGCCCGTTCGTCGGCGGTAAGGAGGGAATCATAGAGGGGGGGGAGCGGGGAATCAGTGCGCACTGTCCAAACAGAAATGGGAACCATAGAATTGACGACTCGCCCAGATGTTTCCTCGACTATTGCCCGGGGGTAGGGGCTGCTCACCAATATTGACAACGTTGTGCGCCAATGTTTGCCGGCTGATTACCACAAAGGACAATGGGTTTACCTTTAATATGGAACTAGGAATGAGTGACCAGCGTGTAAACGAGGAAAAGGAATGCGAGCCGTGTTGATGGCCGGAGGGGCCGGCACCCGATTACGACCCCTAACGTGTGATTTGCCTAAGCCAATGGTGCCGATAGTGAATCAGCCGATCGCCGCCCATATCATCCATTTACTGCGACGTCATAACATCACCGAAGTGGTGGCGACCTTGCATTATTTGCCCGATGCGATGCGGGATTATTTCCTCGATGGCAGTGAATTGGGGGTTAAGATGACCTATGCCGTAGAGGATGAACATCCCCTTGGGACGGCGGGGTGTGTCAAAAATATTGAAGAACTCCTCGATGATACCTTTTTAGTGATCAGTGGCGATAGCATTACAGACTTTGACCTCAGTGCGGCGATCGCTTTCCATAAACAAAAAAAATCTAAAGCGACCATTATTCTGACCCGAGTACCTAATCCGTTGGAATTTGGGGTCGTGATCACCGACGACGAGCAACGCATTCAGCGGTTTTTGGAAAAACCTTCTACGAGTGAGGTGTTTTCCGACACAGTTAATACAGGGACATATATTCTAGAGCCCGAGGTATTAGACTATTTACCTCCCAAACAAGAAAGTGATTTTTCTAAAGACCTATTTCCCCTGTTACTAGAACAAAACGAGCCCATGTATGGCTATGTCGCCACAGGCTATTGGTGTGATGTTGGCAACCTAGAGGCCTATCGGGAAGCACAGTATGATGCTCTAGAGCAAAGGGTCGCCTTGGAATTTAACCATTCCCCTGAAACTGAGGGCATTTGGATTGGCGAGAATACCACCATTGATCCCACCGTAATTCTTTCCCCTCCCCTGGCGATCGGTGATAACTGCAATATCGGTGCTGGCAGCCGTTTAGAATCGGGAACGATCATTGGCCATAACGTCACCATCGGCGCCGGGGCCGAACTCAAACGGGCGATTATCTGGAATGGTGTTTTAGTGGGAGATGAAGCCTATTTAGCCGCCTGTGTTGTGGGACGTGGCTGTCGTATTGAAAGGCGGGTACAAATTTTAGAGGGGGCTGTGATTGGCCCCCTGTCTATCATTGGCGAAGAGGCCCAAATCAACCCCAATGTTAAAGTATGGCCCAGTAAACGGGTTGAGCCTGGTGCCATTCTCAATATCAACCTCATTTGGGGCAGCACCGGTCTGCGTAACCTATTTGGTCAACGGGGGGTTTCTGGCATTGTCAACATCGACATGACCCCCGAATTTGCCGTCAAGCTGGGGGCCGCCTATGGTTCATCCCTCAAACCCGGCGCTGAAATCGTGGTGTCACGGGATCAACGGAATGTTTCCCGTATGGTGACTCGTTCGTTAATTGCTGGATTAATGTCCGTTGGGGTCAATATTCAGAACTTAGAAGCCACCGCCATTCCCATTGCTCGAACCATGACCCCCAAGTTGAAGGTTGCTGGGGGAGTTCATGTCCGTATTCACCCCGATCGCCCGGATTATTTATTAATAGAATTCTTGGATAGCCAAGGCATTAATATTTCTAAAAAAACTGAAAAGAAGATTGAAGGGGCCTATTTCAAAGAAGATTTACGACGGGTCAGTATCCCTCAAATTGGCGATATGTCTTATCCGGCTCAAGTCCTAGAAACCTATCGTCATGCCTTTGAGACCCTTCTTAACATGGAAGTGCTTAATAATGGCGGCGCCAAAATTGTGATTGATTATGCCTATGGTGTCTCCGGTGCTATTTTGCCGTTGCTCCTTGCCAAGTTTGGTTGTGATGCCGTGGTGTTAAACGCCAGCCTACGCCAAACGGCTGTCTCCAACGACGAGCGAGAAGGCCTGTTAAGCCAACTGGGTCAAGTGGTCGTTGCCTTAGACGCGAGCTTAGGTGTGCAGGTTGCTGCCAATGGGGAACAATTAATCCTAGTCGATGAATCCGGCCTACCCATCCGAGGCGAACTACTCACCGCCCTCATGGTGCACATTATTTTAACCGCCTATCCTCAAGGGACAGTGGTGGTGCCGGTTCAAGCGTCTAGCGCCGTCGAACACCTAGCCCGTCTCCACGGTGGCCAAGTCATTCGCACCAAAGCGAATCCCACGGCGTTAATGGCAGCCGCCCAGTCGAACCATAACGTTGTCCTCGGCGGTAGTGGTGAAACGGGTTTTATTTTTCCCCGTCTTCATCCCGGCTTTGACGCAATGTTTTGCATTGCCAAAATGTTAGAAATACTGACTTTACAGGGACTCACACTCGGGAAAATCCGGGAAAAATTGCCCCGGATCTATCACAATTCCTGTTCAGTGCGCTGCTCTTGGAAAATGAAAGGGGCATTGATGCGTCACTTAGTGGAGATTCACCGTGATCACCACATTGAATTAATTGATGGTGTCAAAATTACCTTTCCCAATGGGGATGATTGGGTTTTAGTGTTACCCGATGCCGGCGAACCACTCATTCACATTTATGCTAATAGTGAGGATCGAGGCTGGGTAGACCATCAACTACGCAAGTATCAGGCCCAAGTGATCGAATTTATTAGCGAAACTGAGCCAGATACCAATCAATATTTTTTCTAGCGCTTGGCCAACTTTTTATTGCGAGCAATTTTGCGCAGGCGAATGGATTCGGGGGTAATTTCCACCAATTCATCAGGTCCAATGTATTCTAAAGCCCGCTCGAGGTTCATTTCCTCTGGGGCTTGTAATTGGACTAACTCATCCCCAGTAGCAGAGCGATGGTTCGTTAATTGCTTAGTTTTGCAAACGTTTAACTCCACATCCTGAGGGCGATTGTGTTCACCGATAATCATGCCTTTATAGACCTTGGTGCCTGGGGTAATAAAGAAAACGCCCCGGTCTTCGGCATTTTTCATGGCATAAAAGGTGGAAACGCCTTCTTCAAAGGAAATCATGACGCCATTGTAACGGGTTTCCAAATCACCACTCATGGGACGGTATTCCAAGAAACTGTGGTTCATAATCCCTTCTCCCCGTGTGATGCGGATGAAATCCCCCCGAAACCCTAATAAGCCCCGGGCCGGAATAACAAACTCGAGTTGGGTGCGACCGTTGACTCCGGTTTGCATATCTTGCATTTCGCCCCGACGTTGGCCTAAGCGTTCAATACAAGACCCAACGGCGGCTTCGGGAACGTCTAACACCAAATACTCCACCGGTTCGCAAGGTTGGCCGTTAACTTCACGGAAAATCACTTGGGGTTGGGAGACTTGAAATTCGTACCCTTCCCGTCGCATGGTTTCAATTAAGATGCCGAGATGTAGTTCCCCCCGGCCGGAAACCAGGAATTGTTCGGCGCTTTCTCCGTCTTCAACCCGTAAAGCAACATTTGTTTCTAGTTCACGATTGAGGCGATCGCGGATTTGGCGAGAGGTAACAAATTTTCCTTCTTGACCGGCAAAGGGGGAGTTGTTAACGGAGAAGGTCATTTGTAGGGTCGGTTCGTCCACTTTAATGAGCGGCAATGCCTGGGGGTCGTCGGGACAGGTTAGAGTTTCCCCAATGTTGGCATCGGCAAAGCCGGCGATCGCCACGATGTAACCAGCACTCGCTTCTTGCAGTTCAATGCGCTTTAACCCTTCAAAACCCAGCAGCTTGGTCACCCGTCCTTTGGCGATCGAGCCATCCTCTTTGACTAAGGCCGCTTGCTGCCCGGCCGTGATAGTGCCGTTATGGATGCGACCGATAATAATCCGACCTAGATAATCGGAATAGTCGAGGGTGGTTACTTGTAATTGCAACGGTTTTGAAATATCCCCGGCCGGCGGGGGAACATGGTGGAGGATCGCTTCAAATAATGGTTTCATATCCTCAGAGTCATCCTCAAGACTCGCCTTGGCAAAGCCGGCTAGACCAGAGGCGAATAAGGCGGTGAAATCACATTGATCATCATCAGCCCCGAGTTCTACAAATAGATCAAAAACCTTATCAACGGCGGTGTTAGGGTCGGCCCGGGGGCGGTCAATTTTGTTCACAACGACGAGGGGACGTAAGCCCTTTTCCAACGCCTTTTTCAACACGAAGCGGGTTTGGGGCATGGGACCTTCGTTGGCATCAACGATGAGAACGCAGCCATCAACCATCCCGAGGACTCGCTCCACTTCACCACCAAAGTCAGCGTGACCGGGGGTGTCGACAATATTAATTAACGTATCTTGATATTTAACAGCGGTATTTTTTGACAAAATGGTGATGCCCCGTTCCCGTTCTAGGTCATTAGAATCCATCACACAGTCTGGAATATCTTCCCCTTCCCGAAAGATGCCAGATTGTTTTAGCAAGGCATCAACAAGCGTCGTTTTACCGTGGTCAACGTGGGCAATGATAGCAACATTGCGAATGGGAAGGGACATAACGAAAAGGCGGCTTCAATGTCCGCAGTAACAATTTGTAATAATTTATTTTATCTCACGTCCGACATCCATGGCTAATCCCATCGCTTACGATACTTGCAACGTTGAAATGTCGACGGCACAACAGCCCCCTTACTGAGTGGCAAGCGTTATGAGTAATCAATTTAAAAGTCTACTGAAAAAAGTGGGCAGTGGTAGCCACACTAGCAAAAAGTTAACGCGGCAAGAGGCAGCCTTGGCAATGAGGTTAATGCTAACCCAGACCGCAACCCCGGCCCAAATTGGCGCCTTTTTAATTGCCCACCGCATTATGCGACCCACGGGGACAGAATTGGCGGGCATGTTGGATGCCTATGATGACCTGGGGCCAAACATTCCGGCTTTAGCCCTAGCAAAACCGGTGACGATGTTAAGTCAACCCTATGACGGGCGCGATCGCACCATTCCCCTCTCTCCCTTAACCGCGTTGGTGTTGGCGGCAGCGGGCTATCCCGTTCTCCAGCATGGCGGCGATCAAATGCCAACGAAATACGGCATGCCCCTGATTGATCTGTGGCAGGGCTTAGGGGTGGATTGGCGGGGACTCACCTTAGCCCAGGTTCACGATCGCCTGACCCAGACCCAAGTGGGGTTTGTGTATCTGCCTGAACAGTTCCCCCAGGCCCAGGGGTTAGTCCCCTACCGGGAAGAAATTGGTAAACGGCCCCCGATCGCCACGTTAGAACTGATTTGGTCACCCTATGACGGGCCGCGCCAGATCGTCGCGGGCTTTGTCCATCCCCCAACGGAAGGCATGATCCGTGATGCTCTATTTTTACGGGGGGAACGCCAATTTACCACCATTAAAGGCCTGGAAGGCAGTTGTGATCTTCCCCGCGATCGCCCGGCCATTATTGGGCTTTATTCTCTAGATAGCGGTGAAATGCAGTTTAATCGCCTCTGTTTACACGCCCGCGACTATGGACTCGGGGGTAAAGACCCGGCCTGGACCACCCTCCCAGCGGCGATCGCCCTGATGCAGGACACCCTGGCAGGTAAGGAAACTGAATTACTTCCCTCGTTGTTGTGGAATAGCGGCTTTCATCTCTGGCAATTGGGTCAATTAACCGACATCACCGCCGGCATTGAACTGGCCCGATCTTTACTTCAGTCGCAGCAAGTGGCCCAAAAACTGTCCCAACTTCGGGGGGATGTTGATAAGGCATCACTGTCTTGAGTTGGGGGTTGTTGCGGTACTAGACTCAGCCGTCACATCTCAGGGGGAACGAAACCTATATCTTCAAGAATTTTTCTCTCCAAAGCCGGTGAAATATGGAAATTTGCTTGGGTTCGCAGCGCCTTTATTAGCTCAGACATCGATTTTATTTCGCCCTCTTGCCACGCTTTGAGCGCAATGCCCAAGATCCCAGTTATATTAAGCTTCAAACTTCTCGCAATGCGTCTACCTTCCTTTTCATCCAACAGAATGAGATCGGCATTTAATTTTAGTGCTAAAGCAATTGCCTCGGATTCCCCCTGGTCGAGTTCCCGTCTGAGAAGTTGAATGAGGGGTTCATTGGTAGGATTTCTGACTGTTAGCCATTCTTCTTGGATGGCATTTCTCAGACTGCTAGACCCTGGTAAATTTTCGTTCACTTTGAGTTCTGTAAAAACAGCTTCAGGAATATAAACTCTCTGAAATTGTTTTTTGACAAGATGCAAACAATCTATGATTGCTAAATTAAGCAGGGGTGAGGTGTTGCTAACGGTGAGCATATGTTAGGTCTTCATCTAGTTCAACTTCTGTGTAATGGCGAGGGATGTCTCTTTCCCCCAACAACATAGAAAAGTCACGGTAATCCATTTGGGCAAGTTCCCTAGCTTTACCAAGGGATAAGAGTCCCTGTTGATACAAACTCACGGCGAGTTCTTTGAGAAGTTCCTGTTCAATGCAGTGTTCAGGTAGTCGTATGGATTGGATAATTGAGTCAGGGATGGAGATTTGCATACTGGTCACATCAGGCTTCGAGCACGCATCCAGTGTAATGCAACTTCAATATCATGCGAAAAACGCAAAGTTATAATGAGCCTTG
>JBEAQB010000187.1:0-8444 GCA_041164125.1 Cyanobacteriota bacterium | reverse complement strand
TACCGCCGGTCAAAATAATGGTGACAAGGGTGGAGCGTTATGGGGGAACCTGCCCGTGTTGCCATCAAAAATACGAAGCACCGGTACCGATAGGACTAGAACCAGGTTCTCCATTTGGGGACAGTATAGCGATAATGGTCAGCTACCTCCGCTATAGCCAGGGCATCGGCTATGAAAGACTGAGTCGGCTGATGGGGGAATTGTACGGACTGAAAATCTCAGAGGGAGCCATCGCGAGTTTATTGAAACGAGCCAAGAGGAAACTGGAAATGCCAGTGGAGAGGATTTTGGCAAGGTTACAGAGTGCGGATATGGTGGGCAGCGATGAAACCAGCGCCCGGGTCAACGGCAAGAACTGGTGGGAATGGGTATTCCAAAACGAGCAGGTCTGTTTTCATGTGATTCGCCCCAGTCGTGGGAAAAAAGTGATTGAAGAGGTGATGGATGGTCATAATCCCACGACGTGGGTGAGTGACCTATTCAGTGCCCAGAAAGCTCACCCAGGGGAAAACTGGCAGGTCTGTTTGGCTCATCGGTTAAGAGACTGCCAATATGCCATTGATTCGGGGGACGACCTGTTTGCCCCAAGAATGAAGCGGCTTTTCTTGCAGGCGATTGCCCTACAGAGGCGACGCCCTCGATTAGCTCCATCGACGATTAAACAAAATTGTTCTCGATTTCGCAGTTCCCTCAAGACAATTCTGAAATTGAAGCCGACTAATGAGGAGGGTCAGAAATTACTCCGGCGTTATCAGGGTATCACCGAGCACCTTTTGCTGTTTTTGGATAATGAATCTGTACCTCCGACGAATAATGCCAGCGAACAGGCTCTCCGATGGAGTGTGATTTTTCGCAAGATTACTAACGGTTTTCGCTCTGAATGGGGCGCGGAGCTGTTTGCCATGATCCGTTCTCTGTTTGGCACTGCCCATCGCCAAGGCATTTCTGCCTTCGACGCTCTTTCCCTTTCCTTTACCTCATCTCAGCCTGATTGGCTCCTGGGTTGAGCAATTACGAGTTAAGACTAAAATTTTACGCGGTCATGTTTTGCTTGAAGCTATAAAAGTAATAAATATGAAACAAACCCCAGTTCATGATAGTTATAACCCAGATCTCTTATCGCTTATACCCCTAAAAACATCTGCTCTAATTGATGTTGGCTGTGGGGGCGGTGGATTAGTCAGGGAATTTAAAAAACTTAATCCGAGTGCGCATTGTGTCGGGGTAGATATTGATCCTAAGTATGTCGAACTGGCTGAACGTTATTGCGATAGGTGTATGACATTGGACATTGACAATGCCGCAGAGTCGTTCTGGCAGTCTGTGGGTGATCGGGATTGTTGGATTTTTGGGGATGCCTTGGAACACTTCAAAGACCCTTGGGCCGTCTTAAGGAAAGTTCGATCAATATTGCCCGAGCATGGATGTGTAGTAGCCTGTCTTCCGAACGCACAGCATTGGAGCCTTCAGGCAAAACTTAATGTGGGTGAGTTCCGTTATCAAGATAGTGGCTTATTGGATCGTACTCACCTCAGATGGTTCACTAGAAAAACGATGATTGAGCTGTTTCAGCAAACCGGATTTGTTGTGAAGACAGGTAAGCCACGTATATTTAATGAGCCCAATCGGGAGCAGGTTTTGCCATACATTCAAGCCTTGGCCAAGGCCTTAGGCGCAAACGCGGAAGAAGTCGTCAGGGATTCGATCGCCTTGCAATATGTTGTGCGTGCTATCCCCAATCGATCGCCAGTCGGGTAGTCACAGATGGGGCAAGGCACAAGAGGCCTAAGCATTCCGTAGGGCCACAATGGGATCGAGTTTGGCCGCGCGACGGGCAGGGAAAACCCCAAAGAATAAACCAATGCCACCGGAAATAGTTAAGGACATTCCGATCGCCAGGGGAGAAATCACCGTCATTAAGGGGGAGGCACTACCCACAATCCAGACAATACCAGCCCCGATCACCACACCAATGACCCCGCCTGTCGCTGATACAATTACCGCTTCAATGAGAAATTGACTGAGAATATCCTGTTCGGCGGCCCCGAGGGCCTTGCGGAGGCCAATTTCCTGGGTGCGTTCCGTTACGGAAACCAACATAATGTTCATCACCCCGATTCCCCCAACAATCAAGGAAATGCCGGCGATCGCCGCGAGGAGGATAGTCAAACCACCGGTAATGTTACTCACAATATCTAGCATTTGTTTAGCGGAACTCACCCCAAAATCATCTTCGTTGTTTTGGATGTTGTGGCGGAGTCTTAATAAGTTTTCGATCTGAAACTTCGCCGCTCGAATGGCCTCACTATCATTGGCTTTGACATTGATCCAACTGAGTTCAATTCCATAGGGGGACGTTTTACCAACAATTTGCGCCACCATGGTCTCCAGGGGAATAAAAATAAATTCATCCTGGTTACTGCCCAAGGTAGACCCTTTGGTTTCCATGACGCCGATAATTTCAAAGCTGATATTATTGATGCGGATGGTTTGTCCCAGGGGCGTTTGGGTTTTATAGAGGCGATCGGCAATCTCGGAGCCAATCACCGCCACCCGACGGGCCCGTTCCAAGTCCAAAATATTTAAAAACCGGCCCTGATCGACGTTAAAACTCCGAATACGGGGATATTCAGGCGTTGTACCCACAACCATGGCATTGGTGTTGAGATTACGGTGGGAAACTAATAAACGGCGGTTAATTTCCGGTGCCACCCCCTCCACGCTGGGCACTTGCTCGGCGATCGCCTCGGCGTCAGCGAGCACTAAAGTACGAGGTAAATTAAACGTAGCGCGGCGGGTTCTCTGGGAACCGGGTAATACAAACATAACATTAGGACCCAAATCTGCGAGTTGGGAGGCGGCTAACTTTTGGGTTCCCTGGCCAATGCCCAACATGGCTACTACCGACGCATTACCAATGACAATCCCCAACATGGTCAGGCTACTACGTAGCTTATTGGCCAGTAACATATTGGTGGCCATTTTCAAACTTTCGCGGAATTCAATCATGGTCAATTTTCCTCGGGATCCATTACATCCTTGCTGCCTTCGGGGAGATCGATAAAGACCCGTTGCCCCCGCTCTATCCCCGACAGAATTTGGGTTTCATCGTCCAACACCAGTCCGATGGTGACCGGTTGAAATTCGGGTTTGTTGTCTTGATCAGGAACCATTACGCCGGTCTCTCCCCCCAGAGTGACGATCGCCACGGTGGGCACAGTGAGGGCATTCTCCAGGGATTGCCCTTTAAACACCACGTCCGCGTTCATTTTGGAGCGTAGTTGATTTTGGCCGGTGACTAAGCCAATCGTGACTTCAAAGGAAGTGACGTTATTTTCCACAATCGCTTCAGGGGCGACACGAATGACTTGCCCCTCAAAAATTTTGTTGGGAAAGGCATCGGCGGTAATGTCCACCGGTTGACCGGCTCGCAGGGTAGAAATGTCCACTTCCGGAACCTTGGCAACAATTTCTAATCCTTTTGCCAGGGCCACAATAGACGTTGATGTGGCGGAGGCGGTGCTAGAGGCGGAGGTGGTGGGGGTAACAAAGGCACCCACCGTGGCGAATTTTTGGGTAATGATGCCGTCGAAGGGGGCCCGGATGAAGGTGTCTTGGTAAACGATTTGGCTCCGTTTTAGCTGGGCTTCAGCCGCCGCCGCCGAGGCTTTTAGGCGGTCTAATTCTTCTGGGGCGGTGGCTTCCCGTTGTTGTAGGGCGGCCTTTTGGGCCCGCAATCCCTGCTCGGCTTCGGCGATCGCCCCTTGCAGTCGGGCAATGTCCGCTTGAATTTGCTGTACTTCCGGGGAAGCAGTCGTTTTCGCACTTTCTAGGCGGCTTAGCGCTTCAAACACCGCGGCCTGGGCACTGAAATATTCATTGGATAATTCATCGTATTGATCCTGGGAAATGGCCCCTTCCTCGAGGAGTAGGCGGTTACGATTGCGTCGGGTTTCCGCCAGCTTTAAGCGGGATTCGCTGGCCCGCAATTGGGCCCGCAATTGGTCAATATCCTTGGGAATCCGGGCTTGGGCCTGTTTTAACCGTTCCTGGGCACTGGCCAGTTGGGCCCGGGTCTGGGCCACCCGGGTGATGGCTTGATTGACCTGGGCTTCTAGTTGGTTCAACTCCGCCGGAATTTTGGCTTGGGCTTCTTCCAATTGGGCGATCGCCGCCTGGAGTTGGGCCTGGGACTGCATGCCATCCGCCATTAATTCCTGATTTTCCATGACGGCGATCGGATCCCCCTGTTTGACCACATCCCCCTGTTCCACAAATAGTTTTAATAATCGACCCGGCGTTTTAGGGCTGATATTGACTGTTTGTTGGGGTTGAACGGTGCCGCTCGCCTCAATTTCCACCGCTAGGGTATTTTCTGACGCCACCACCGTGTACTCTTCTAACGTCTGATCGGTGCCCGGGGCAAAAGTTAAACGATAGGTAAGCAAGCCGACCCCCACCAGCCCTGCCCCCAAGACAGCCAGAATGATGGGTAAGGGATTTTTCTTCAACGATGCAGACAGGGCCATGACGGTACGCTCAGAGGGATTTTTGAGGTAAGTGACCGGGTTGACCGAGGCCTCCAAGGGATCAAGCCCTTAAACCAAGGTTGACGGTAAAATGATCGTAACAAATCATTAAGCGATTCAAGCGATTCCTCATTTTGTTCTTTCATTCTTGTCATACATGACCCTTTCTGATTCTTCGCAGTCTCCCTCACTGATGCACTTCGTTAAGGAAAAAATGCTACTCGGTAACCCCCCCAGTTGGGAGCTGTTTGCCATTCTCAGCATTTATTTTGTCCAGGGCATTTTGGGGTTATCCCGCTTAGCCATCAGTTTTTTTCTCAAGGATGAATTGGGACTAAGCCCGGCCGCTATGGGGGCATTGATTGGCTTAGGGGCTGCTCCTTGGGTCATTAAACCAATTTTAGGATTACTGTCCGATACCTTACCAATTTTGGGGTATCGCCGACGCTCTTACCTGTTGTTGTCAGGATTAATGGGCAGTGCCAGTTGGTTAATGTTTGCGACCTGGGTGGAAACGGCCCCCCAAGCCGGTTTCGTTCTACTCCTAACGTCGTTATCGGTGGCGATCGCCGATGTGATTGTAGATTCATTGGTGGTGGAACGGGTGCAAAATGAGTCTCTGGCCCAAGTAGGATCGTTACAATCCTTAACCTGGGTGGCCGCGGCGATCGGGGGAATTATTACCGCCTATGCCAGTGGCTTGTTGTTGGCCTGGTTTAACAGCCGCACCGTCTTTTTGATCACAGCCCTTTTTCCCCTGCTGACGGTGGGGGCCGCCTTTTTAATTCGGGAACACTCCACCACAACCGACGACAGTGCGCCAGCACCTAAGCCCCGGGAACAACTCCGGTTGGTGTGGCAGGCCATCCGTCAAAAAGCGATTTTATTACCTACCCTATTTATTTTTGTGTGGCAAGCTAGTCCCAGTGCGGAATCGGCCTTTTTCTACTTCACTACCAACGAATTAGGGTTTGAGCCAGAATTTCTGGGACGGGTGAGGTTAGTCACCAGTGTGGCGGGTTTGGTGGGGGTGGGTATTTTCCAAAAATTTTTAAAAACCCTCCCCTTTCGGGTCATTTTTGGTTGGAGTACGGTGCTATCCAGTGCCCTGGGCATGACCACGTTAATCCTGGTAACCCATGCCAACCGGGCGATCGGCATTGATGACCACTGGTTTAGTTTGGGGGATAGCGTCATTTTGACAGTTATTGGCCAGATTACCTTTATGCCCATTTTGGTGTTGTCGGCCCGTATCTGTCCCCCAGGGATTGAAGCAACCTTTTTTGCCCTGTTAATGTCGGTGATGAACCTCTCGGGGGTGATGTCCTTCGAGTTGGGGTCCTGGTTAACCCACCTGTTGGGGGTAACGGAAACAGAGTTTAAAAATTTGGCGCTGTTGGTGTTGATTACCAATCTATCGACCCTGTTGCCTCTGCCCTTTCTCGGGTTACTTCCCAAGGGAGACCCCCAGGAGGAGATTGATTTACCGACGTCGCCTAAACCCTCCTTTCCCGTTGCCGAAGTATTTGAACCCCATCCCGTCGGTACATTGAGTGATCAACAATTTTTGCCGGAATTAACCCCCGATCGCCGTTGTTGAAATTTCCCCTCACCAGGTGATTCAGCCCCCATAAACGGCAGTCACGCTATCCTTTTGGCGGCATTTGCTAAGGCATTAACCACACTGTCAGAATAGGGCTTGATCACCCACCAGATCAGGGGCGACAACCAGCCCCGCAGGATAACTGAGTACGTAATGTAAGTTCCGCAGAGAGTCGACTCAATCTGATAAGTGATTTTCTGCTCGAGACCGGGAATTGCCAACACCCGCAGACTCAATAAATTTCCCGGCCGCACATTTTCCACGAACAGTCGCACCGGAATTGGGGTAAGTCGGGTGACAGCTTGCAAAATCAGCCCCGGCTTAGCAATCAACCCCATTGGCGCATTTGTCTTAGTAAACAACGGATGCCAAGAGATATCCGCCATGTTGACTAATTGTTGCCACAGCACATCGATGGGGACGGAGCTGAACCGGCGATAAGTTTTCGTTAAGGCATAGCGATGAACAACCTTGAAAGGGGGACGAAAACGATGCAACATATTCATTCAAACCGTGTCTTCTCAAAACCGCGGGTTATTAGCCTGCTGCTTAGCAGCTTAATGCAGTGCTAGACGGAAGTTCAGCACGGTTAATATTAAGATACATTGTGGGCAATTTACGGCGGGCTCAGCAGGATCGTAGAGTGAGAAAGGGATTCTGTTGCCGAGAGCAAGGCGAGTTTCCATCAATATAGTATCAGTTAAAAAACATTATTCTATTTCTCGATTATGACGGTTTCTCCAGTAACCCCGGCTCCCCAGTCCTCCCCTCATTCGTTGCCCCCCGCCGATGCGAAACAACGGGTTAGTGCATTGATGAAGTCCCTGCAGGATGAGATTTGTCAGGGTTTAGAAGCCTTGGATGGTGTCGGTAAATTCCAAGAAGATAGTTGGCAACGAGAAGAAGGCGGTGGCGGGCGATCGCGGGTCATGCAAAATGGTGACGTCTTGGAACAAGGCGGTGTTAACTTCTCCGAGGTCTGGGGCAAATCCCTGCCGCCGTCGATTTTGAAGCAACGGCCAGAGGCGGAAGGACATGAATTTTACGCGACGGGGACATCGATGGTGTTGCACCCCAAAAACCCTTACGTTCCCACAGTTCATCTCAACTACCGTTACTTTGAAGCGGGGCCGGTGTGGTGGTTTGGCGGTGGGGCAGATTTAACGCCCTATTACCCTTTCGCTGAAGATGCCACCCATTTCCATCGCACCTTAAAGACTGCCTGTGATCAGACCCATGGCGAGTTTTATCCCGTATTTAAGCGCTGGTGTGACGAGTATTTTTACTTAAAACACCGTCAGGAAATGCGGGGCATTGGGGGAATCTTTTTTGATTACCAGGATGGTAAGTCGCCGCTCTATCGTGGGCCAGATCCGGCGGGGAAGGCGGCCCAATACAGTCAGGGTTTAGCCGCCATTGCGCCCTTGGGTTGGGAAGACTTATTTCAGTTTGCCCAACGCTGTGGCCAAGCCTTCCTACCTGCCTATGCCCCCATTGTCGAAAAACGCCGCAATACCGAATACGGCGATCGCCAACGACAGTTCCAGTTGTATCGTCGGGGACGCTATGTGGAATTTAACCTGGTGTATGACCGGGGGACGATTTTTGGTTTACAGACCAATGGCCGCACCGAGTCCATTTTGATGTCCTTGCCGCCCCTCGTACGTTGGGAATATTGCTACACCCCCGCAGCAGACAGTCCTGAAGCAGCGTTAACGGAGAAATTCCTTGTTCCCCAGGATTGGGCAAATTGGCGATCGGCTTAACGATAGCATCGGCTAGAGGTTAAGCAACTTGGTAAGATGGGAGAGACATTAATCGTCACCGCTGTTCAAGCGTCTGGGTTGATGATTGATTGTCAGTTCATCTTCAATGTGATGTTTTTCCATGGCCGCTCCCCATTTAAAAGCTAAAGCCATCAAACCCGGTAGTCCCCGCCCCGCGAAAGATCTGTGCAGCGACTGCGGCTTGTGTGACACCTATTACGTCCATTACGTCAAAGAGGCTTGCGCGTTTTTAAATCAGCAGTTTGAACCCCTCGAAACCCAAACCCATGGTCGGCCTCGAAAACTCGACCATGAAGACGAAGTATATTTTGGGGTCCATCAGCACATGTTGACCGCGCGCAAAAAAGTGCCGATCGCCGGAGCCCAGTGGACAGGTATTGTCAGTACTATTGGCTGTGAGATGTTGACACAGGGCTTGGTGGAAGGGGTGGTCTGTGTGCAAAATACCCCAGAAGATCGGTTCCAACCGCAGGTAGTGATTGCCCGGACACCGGCAGAGGTATTAGCCGCAAAAGTGAATAAACC
>JBEAQB010000186.1:0-5586 GCA_041164125.1 Cyanobacteriota bacterium | reverse complement strand
AGGACAGTTGCGTCGCATCACAACTGAGGTCGATCCTGACTTGGAAATCGCGGAGATTGCCAACCGGATGTTACAAGCGGGGGGACCAGGACTTTTGTTTGAGCAGGTTAAAGGATCTTCCTTTCCTGTGGCGGTGAATTTGATGGGAACAGTGGAACGGATTTGCTGGGCGATGAATATGCAAGACCCCCTGGAGTTGGAGGATTTAGGACGCAAATTGGCGCTGTTACAACAGCCCAAACCCCCCAAGAAAATTTCCCAGGCTGTAGATTTCGGTAAAGTGCTCTTTGACGTGCTTAAAGCCAAACCTGGACGTCATTTTTTTCCGCCCTGCCAAGACGTGGTGATCCAAGGGGACGATCTCGATTTAACCCAAATCCCTCTCATTCGCCCCTATCCCGGCGACGCGGGTAAAATTATCACCCTCGGTCTGGTGATTACCAAGGACTGCGAAACGGGAACCCCTAACGTAGGTGTTTACCGGCTGCAATTACAATCCCCCACCACTATGACAGTACATTGGCTCTCGGTGCGGGGCGGAGCGCGGCATTTACGTAAGGCGGCGGAGCAGGGCAAAAAATTGGAGGTGGCGATCGCCCTAGGGGTGGATCCCTTAATTATTATGGCAGCGGCCACCCCCATCCCGGTGGATTTATCGGAGTGGTTATTTGCAGGACTATATGGTGGTTCCGGGGTAGGGTTGGCTAAATGCAAAACGGTGGATTTGGAAGTCCCTGCTGATTCAGAATTTGTGTTAGAGGGAACCATTACCCCCGGTGAGGTGTTGCCCGATGGCCCCTTTGGCGACCACATGGGTTATTACGGCGGCGTGGAGGATTCCCCTTTAGTCCGGTTTCATTGCCTGACCCATCGTCAAAATCCTATCTACCTAACCACCTTCAGCGGCCGCCCCCCGAAAGAAGAAGCCATGATGGCGATCGCCTTAAACCGTATTTACACTCCGATTCTCCGGCAACAGGTTGCCGAGATCACTGACTTTTTCCTACCGATGGAAGCGCTCAGTTATAAAGCGGCCATCATTGCCATTGACAAAGCATATCCTGGTCAAGCCAAACGGGCCGCCCTCGCCTTTTGGAGTGCCCTGCCCCAATTCACCTACACCAAATTTGTCATTGTGGTGGACAAAGACATTAATATCCGCGATCCACGCCAGGTCGTCTGGGCCATCAGCTCCAAAGTCGACCCCGTGCGAGATGTGTTTATTTTGCCGGAAACCCCCTTTGATAGCCTCGATTTTGCCAGTGAAAAAATTGGCTTAGGGGGGCGCATGGGCATTGATGCCACCACGAAAATACCACCGGAAACGGATCATGAATGGGGCAAGGTGTTGGAATCTGACCCAACGATGGCCGAGCAGGTAAGTCAACGGTGGCAGGAATATGGTTTGGGGGAGATTAATTTGACGGAGGTTAATGCCAACTTATTTGGCTATGACCTCCACTAACCCGACGTTGAAGATGTATTTGTATGAATCGTGTCTACGGCCGACCCTGGTGTTAGCCCGGCGATCGCCCAACGACTGCGCTCTCGCACAATGGCTTCGCTATCTGTTTTCCCTAGGGGAACGATTGTCTCAATGATGGCCTCTCGATACCTGGGGGCCTGTTTCGCTAAATTTTCCAAGCCGGCGATCGCCGCATAACGGACGACCCATTCGGCGTCATGGGTCACTTGCACTAGAGCCTCATAAATGGTGTTTTGAACAGCCAGTTGCTGATCCGCTGGTAGAGATTGCCACTTTAAAAACCCCAGACCCTTGGCCGCGGCCCGCCGGACACTGAGGGCAAAATCAGTGAGTGCTGCTTCTCGTAATAAATCCAACGCCCGCGGATCACCGATGCCAGCACAGGCCCGAGTTGCCCAAGCCCGAGCACCATAATTAAACCCGTCCATATTGGCTAGCAAGTGGGGAATAGCCGGCTCACCAATTTGGATCAGCCCCTCTACCGCTGCGACAGCCGCCCCAGGATTGTTGAAGCGCAACACCGTTGTTAATGCGGGAACGGCTAATGGCGAACGGCTGGCGGCCAACTGTCGTACGGCAACGACCAAAGCAACCGCGGAATCTGCGGTGTCTACCGCTGCAATAAGTTGTTCAATCGATGCCATTACCGTGGTCATTATTGCTGCACTGGACACATTGATAGTAGTTTACAGGTCATTCCGGTCTGATCTGAGGTAATCAGCCTGGGGGGAGCCCGGGGGACAGAGTCACGCCGCCCTGAGCCTGATATCTGTCAATTGGCTTTGGCGCCAATCACGATGGAAGATTACCCTAAGTGTCATACATCCGGGCTTCAAACGCACTGGGATTTTCTAGGCAATACTCTTCAAAATAATTCACTTGAGGTTTTTCATTGCGCTGGTGTGCAGCTTCTGCCTGGAGTTCTTCGACAATATCCCAGGCGGCGGCACATTCATGGGTGCTTGCGCCTTTGGTGGCACAAATTTGACGCGCGTTGGCCAATGCCTCTTGAATCATATCGTCTAATACATTAACCTTGGGTTGCTCAACAAAATCCCCTTTATTGAGAATATCCGTCACAGAGATAATGCCTAACAACGTGCCTTTAATCACAGGGGCCCGCCGAATACGGGTTTGAGCAAATAAACGCGCCACATATTCCACACTCAATTCCGGGTTGACCACAATGCACGGCTTGGTCATAATTTCATAAACCCGTATGGTTTTGGGATCAGTCCCAAAGGCCGTAACCTTATAAACGACGTCAGTCTCAGTAACAATGCCATAGGCATCTTCATCGGTGCGTCTGTCGACAATTAACGCGCGTAAGCCGTGGGTTTTCATCAGGGCAACGGCTTCGGCAACCGTGGCAGATCCCCGGATAGAGATGACTTCCTTCGTCATAATGTCGGCTGCGTTCATGGTATTTTCTCGTAATAGAACTGATCAAAATGGGCGATACAATCGCTGCACCGTCTTGGATTATCACTTAATCGGTTAACCCTGACAATGGTTCGGCTGTTTTTTGAGGCAGTCAAAATCAGCGGTGTTAGGCCAGAGCTTGCTTGAGTTCATATTGTCGCCAGAGGTTGAGGTATAACCCTTGTTCTTGCATTAACGCCTCATGGCTTCCCATCTGGGCGATGACCCCTTGATCCATCACAAAAATCCGATCAGCTTGGGCGGCGGCGGACAACTGATGGGAGATAAAAATAACAGTATTATCTCGTTGGGAAAGGTAGCGCAAGATCTGAGTTGCGGTTTGATTGTCCACACTGGACAGAGCATCATCCAGCACCAACACAGGGGAGTCTAAGATTAACGCCCGTGCTAACGCGGTCCGTTGTCGTTGCCCCCCTGACAGCGTAATGCCTCGTTCCCCGACTAGGGTGTCGTACCCTTTGGGAAAAGTCATAATTTCCTGGTCTAAATAAGCCTGTTTGGCGGCTTTTTGAATTGCCTCTAAATCCTGGGATGGATCGCCATAGGCAATATTTTCTGCAATTGTCGTACTAAATAAAAAACTTTCCTGGGGCACAAAGGCGATCGCCGCTCGGAGGTCCGTTAAACTCACTTGGGTAATATCGTAACCATCCACCAGTAATTGACCAGGGGCGATGTCCAGCAAGCGCGGTAAAGCATTGGCCAGGGTTGATTTTCCCGCCCCAATGGTGCCGACAATGGCAACCATTTCTCCGGCCTCAATGGTGAAATCCACCTGATTTAACGCCGGGGTAGTGCTGTCAGGATAGCGGTAGGTGAGTCCATGGGCCGTAATCTTACCGGTAATTGTCTGGGGATTGAACCCTAACGGTGCAGGCACGGATTGGATGTTGGGGGTCGCATGAAAGATGGTTTCTACCCGTTGAATACTCACTTCCCCCCGTTGAAAAGCGGTAATGGTAAAGCCCAACAATGCCGTGGGAAAAACCAGTCTCTCGACTAGGATAATGAGCGCAATAAAGTCACCGATGGTAATTGTCCCGGCTTTAATGATTTCTGTCCCAAAAGCCAATAATAACAAGAGGCTAACGTAGGCTAGTCCTTCGATCAGAGGAAATAATACGTTTCTGACCCTAGCCAACTTGAGGTTTGCTTGGAGTAATTGTTGGTTCTTGGCTCGAAAGGCGTCTCTTTCATTATCCTCTTGGGAATAAATTTTAATCAGACTAATGCCACTCATATCTTCTTGCACTAGCTCACTTAATTCTGAAACTTTTTCTTGGACCTCCAACTGATAATCCCTCAGGCGATCGCCAAATAGATTAACACTCAAAAACATCAGGGGATAAACGGAGATTGCCAATAAACTCAGGGGAACATGGAGGGCAAACATGGCGGGAATAGTCAGCACATAGGCAAAAAAAGTATTGATCAGACTCAGAACAGCAAATCCCACTAAACGCCGGATATTATCCACATCACTGGTCGCTCGACTAATCAAATCTCCGATAGTATTGCGGGCAAAATATAGCGGCTCTAATTTTAATAACTGCTCGAAAATCCCTTGTTTTAACTCGTATTCTACCTGGCGCCCTACCCCAAAAATCAACAACCGTGATGCCATACGAATAAACCACATCACCGTCGCTAACATCCCAATCCCCAGC
This sequence comes from Cyanobacteriota bacterium, assembly GCA_041164125.1. GTDB lineage: Bacteria > Cyanobacteriota > Cyanobacteriia > Cyanobacteriales > Microcystaceae > Synechocystis. The sequence goes on along the minus strand of JBEAQB010000186.1, from coordinate 990 downwards.
ACAATCCAGACCACCTGGCTGGCATCAAAGGGGGGCGTCAAATCATCGACGCTATCCCGAATTAAAAGGGGGATGTAAACCCCCAAGCCATTGGCTAAAAACAAAGCAAAGGTACCACCGGCGATCAAACGCCAATGGGGAGACAAATATACGATTATTTTTTTGAAACTGCCAAAACTGGGAGCGGCCATGAACAATCCTAAAGGGGGGAGTCAGCCTTGATCCTAACCCATTTCCCCCCCCCCCACTGAGGCCATTTAATCAGGACGACTTGTCAATAACTGCCGCCGTAACAAATCCAACGCCTGGCAAGCACTTAAGTAACGGGTTAATTCTCGACCCCGGCGATCGCCAAATTGACAGAGGTGATGGGAAACATGATGTTGAGGATCGGCAATGCCAATGTAGACGGTTCCAATCGGTTTGGCGGGGGTGCCGCCTCCTGGGCCAGCAATGCCCGTCACACTCACCCCCCAATCCGTCCCGAGTTGGGTTTTTACCCCCAACGCCATTGCCGACGCCACCGCCCCACTCACGGCCCCTTCAGCCTCTAGCAACTGGGAATCAACTTTTAAGAGGGTTTCCTTAATCCGATTCTCGTAGGCAATCACACCGCCATAAAAATAGTCAGAACTACCGGGTTGTGCCGTTACCAGTGCGCCCAAACCGCCCCCTGTACAGGATTCAGCTACCGCAAGGGTTTGCCCCCGTTGTCGCAATAGGTCTCCCACCACCGACGCCAACGTCTCATCATCCTGGCCAAAATAATCTAAACCGGCGATCGCCTGAATTTTTGCCACAATAGGCGACATTAATTGTTGAGCCATTAACTCAGAAGACGCCTTGCAAGAGACCCGCAGCCGTACTTCTCCCTTGCCAGCGTAGGGAGCGACAGTGGGATTTTTCAGGTCAAACAAGTCCTTAACTTTTTCGGCGAGGGCCGACTCCCCAATCCCGCGAAACCGTAAAACACGACTATAAATAATCTCT
>JBEAQB010000185.1:0-4374 GCA_041164125.1 Cyanobacteriota bacterium | reverse complement strand
GCCTAAATCCTGGGCAAAATGGGCAGCTAAAGCCGGATCTGAACGCAGCCGCTCCACCAAGGCTTCTGAGCCATTGTCCTCGGAGACGACGGCCGGTGTCTGTGCAGTCGGCATAGCATCGGGGCCATCATATTCCCAGACGAGATCCGCCTGAGGGGGGGCTTGACGGGCATAAAGTGCTCGCCCAATCTGATAAGCCCTATCGCCAATGGGGGCAATTTGTGGGAACGATCTGGCTAATTCTCCCAGGCGCACCATGCGGGCCGCGAGGGTTAAATTGGGTGAAGGGGATTGCAACACGGTCATTTCAAATCGATCTAACCAATTAACCCAGTCCTTAGGACGACTGCGATAGTCTAATTGGTGAAAAAACTTGAGAATTCGCCCTTCATGCCAACCATGGGCAATGCCTTCCAAGAGTTGGTTAAATAAGAATTCGTAATCCGTATCGCTCAACGGGACAACCTCTGCCAATCCCCCTCCCCGCAACTGTTGAGATGACCCTGAACCCATTAATGGGGCTAAGAGTCGCTGGAACCATTGCCAAAGACGTTGAAAAAAATGCTGCATCCTACCCTAACACTATGAAAACAGTCGCGACGTGCCAATGAAGACCATATTAGCTGCCCTCTATTCTACGCCATCACTTGACGCCGCAGGGACATCGGTGCTGCCGGCCCCGCCGTCGAGTAAAATGAGCCGCAGCCGATGCCAGGAATGTCTAAGCAATTGCCCGCTTAATCGTGATTGTCATCCGATAATTTTCCGGTAGTTGTCGTCGCTAATCCAATCAACGCGGCGAATCTTGGTTGCCGCCGTTGACGTCTATTCATCCTAACGTTTATGACCGATTTAACCGATCTCCCCATGGCCGCTAAACAGCGAGAATCTAGCCTGAGCTTGGCATTATATCGGGGCTTAAAATGGGGGGTGGTGCGACCACTACTGCACGGGGCCTTTCGGGGCCAAGTATACGGACAACAGTTTGTCCCTCACCAGGGGCCGGCCCTGGTGGTTAGTAACCATGCCAGTTATTTTGATCCGCCGTTTTTGTCCTGTGCCGTCGCCCGTCCCGTCGCGTTTATGGCGAAAGAAGAACTGTTTCGGGTGCCTTTGTTGGGAAGCGCTATTCGCCTGTATGGCGCCTATCCCGTGAAGCGGGGCAGTGGCGATCGGGGCGCATTGCGGGCCGCGTTAAACGCCTTGGCAGATGGTTGGCTCGTGGGGGTTTTTCTCGAGGGGACACGCACCCCCGATGGACGCATCCATCGGCCAAAATTAGGGGCGGCGATGATTGCGGCTAAGGCCCAAGTGCCTCTGATTCCCGTCGGCTTAATTGGGGTTGAACGGATTTTCCAAGCCGGATCTCAATTTCCCCACCTTGTTCCCCTGACCATTCGTATTGGCCAGGCGATCGCCCCGCCCCAGCGGAGTAAGCGAGAAGACCTAGACGCCGTCACCAAAATTTGCCAGGCTGAAATTCACACCCTATTAGCCCAGGGAAGAGGGTAGGGCACAAAAAACTAACGTTCTTGTGGAAAACTTTCCGCAAAAATGGGGAAAACTGCTGAGTCTTGTGGAAAGTGAAGGCGTGTTGACTGGCAATACTTTAGGTTTTGGCGTTCTTAAACGCTTTCCATGGCACCAGGAGACCCTTTGGTAACTCTATCTAACCCAAACGGTTTTGGCATTGACAAATTCTAACAGACCCAGGCGTCCCAATTCTCGCCCAAAACCTGACCGTTTGATGCCGCCAAAGGGAATGCGGGGATCAGATTTGGTCATGCCGTTGATAAACACGGCCCCTGCGTCAATTTCTCGGATGAGTCGTTGTTGAGCATGGGGATCTTTGGTCCAAGCACTGGCTCCTAGGCCAAAGGGAATGTCATTAGCCAAGGCGATCGCCGCATCTAGGTCAGGAACGGCAAAGCCGAGGGCAACGGGGCCAAAAAATTCCTGGCGATAGGTAGGGGCGCTCAGGGGAATGCGGGTTAATAAGGTGGGTGGATAGTAGTTGCCAGGGGGATCTAGGGCCTGGCCGCCACAGAGGCAGGTTGCGCCGGCGGCGAGGGTTTGATCCACTTGCTCGCTAATATCTTGTAAAATGGCCGGAGTTGCTAAGGGGCCAATATCCGTACTTTCTAACGTGGGATCACCGACCGTTAACGCTTGGAATTTTTCAGCTAATTGGGCAAAAAAGGCGTCTGCAATCGATGCCTGTACAATAAACCGTTTGGCGGCGATGCAGGACTGGCCATTATTTTGCATGCGAGCGGAAACAGCAGTATTTAATGCCCTCTCTAAATCGGCGTCTTCAAGCACAATAAAGGGATCAGATCCCCCCAATTCCAACACCGTTTTTTTAATCTGTTGCCCGGCGGCACTGGCTAAACTGGCACCGGCAGGTTCACTGCCCGTTAACGTGGCTGCTTGAAGACGATCATCGGCCATCAACCTACTGGCGGCTGCCCCCCCCATTAACAACGTTTGGAATGCCCCCTCAGGGAAACCAGCAGCTTGGAAAATCTCGGCGATCGCCAGGGCACATTGGGGCACGTTAGAGGCGTGTTTAAGTAATCCCACATTGCCCGCCATCAATGCTGGGGCCGCAAAGCGAAATACTTGCCAAAAGGGGAAATTCCAGGGCATTACCGCTAAAATCACCCCCAGGGGTTGGTAGGCAATAAAACTATGGCTGGCATCGGTGGGTACCGGTTCATCGGCCAGGAAGTCCTCGGCATGATCGGCATAAAACCGGCACACCAAGGCGCATTTATTGACTTCGGCGATCGCCTGTTTAATCGGTTTACCCATTTCCAGGGTCATCAGGGCCGCAAATTCCTGTTGTTGATCCTCTAAAATCTGGGCAGCGTTATGGAACCATTGCCCCCGTTGGCGAAAAGGTAATTGCCGAAACGTTTTAAACGTTTTGGCAGCGAGGTCTAAGGTGGCATCCACCTCGGCGGCCGTATGGGGCGTAAAGGTTTTCACCGTTTGACCGTTGGCTGGATTGATAGTGGCGATCGCCATTAGCATGACCCTCCCGAAAGCAATAGTCTCAGTCTAGTCTGGTAGTTGGCAAAAATAACGCTCAACAGTTAACTTTCCTGGGACTCGCTCCCCTGTTGCGCTTGCCATTTTTGCCAGAGATCGGGCCGGCGTTGTTGGGTGCGTTCCTGTTGCTGTTGCAACCGCCAGGCGGCGATCGCCTGGTGGTTACCGGATAACAAAACATCGGGAACCGTTAGCCCCCGGAATTCTGGGGGACGGGTGTAATGGGGATAATCCAACAACCCCTCACTAAAACTGTCTGCAGCCAAAGACGCTTCTTTCCCCACCGTTCCCGGCAATAATCGCACCACGCCATTAATGACAACCAACGCCGGGATTTCCCCGCAGGTCAAGACAAAATCTCCCAACGACACTTCCCGCGTCACCAGGCTGCAAACCCGCTCATCTACCCCTTCATAATGGCCACAAATCAACACCAACTGGTCATACGTTGTTAAGGTTTGTAATAATTGCTGGGTCATCGGTTCTCCCTGAGGTGTCGTTAAAATGACATCCCGTTTGGGTAATCGGGGTAACGATTCTAGGGCGGCAACAATGGGTTCCGGCTTCAACACCATTCCCACCCCGCCACCGTAGGGGGTGTCGTCCACCCGCTGATGTTTATCCTGGGTGAAATCTCGGGGATTAATTAAGTTCACCTTGGCGATCCCCTTTTGTAGGGCCTTCCCCAATAAACCGGAGGCAAGGGGCGAGGTAAAAAAATCAGGAAACAGCGTCAAAATATCAAATTGCACAGTCTTTAAGTACCTAATTGTAATTAAATAGAAGATTGGTTTTGTGCTCGATCCCCCCCAGCCCCCCTTGACAAGGGGGGGGGTGATAGGCGGGGGGATCTTACAATTTTCAACCCCCGTCTACTTACGTATGAATATTGTTGGGAGTCCTGAGAACCTAAATCACCTGGATGCCATGACCGACGGTATGGGTTATCCAAAAATCTACATCGGCGTTATTGAAGGCCTCAGTGGCGATCGCCATCACCTGATCCGCTGCGGCGCTATCCTGGCAGAGGGTAAACACCGTAGGACCAGAGCCTGACATCATGGTGCCCAAGCCACCGGCCTGGGCCAAAACTTGACGTAGTGCGGCCACCGGGACATGGTGGGGCAAAACCACTTTTTCTAGATCATTGTGTAAGCCCTGGGCCACCTGTTCAAGATTGTGGTGGTTAATCGCCTGCACTAAGGGACTGGCGTGGATTTCCTGTCGTCTGGCCTGTTGGGATGGGCGATCGTTCAAATAGTGGTCACCAAATTGTTGTTGATAGGTTTGATAAGCCCAGGGGGTTGAGACATGAATGGA
>JBEAQB010000184.1:0-5834 GCA_041164125.1 Cyanobacteriota bacterium | reverse complement strand
CGACCCCTCTATTGTTCATCCAGTAGTCCAAGGACTTATTCCGCACAAACTGCGCGGTTCGGATAGCATCGTCGATTCGGCGATACTGCTCCTCTTTTCCCTTAAGCTTGAATTCTAAAACCCTCATGGTTTTATGCTAGCACACGGGAATAAGACTAGCTTCGTATTTAGATCCCTCTAGCAAGGAAGTTAAGGCGCACGGCGCATCCCAGCCCTAAAGGACTGGGTTTTCCCACGCCATGTTTTTGATAAATTAACACTTCGACAAAAAGAGGAGCGGACAAACTACTGTTGTTCCATTGGCTGTGCAATTTTTGCCCTAGCCTTTGACGCCGCTACTGGCTTCCGAGGGAATAATGTAGCGTTGCACAAAGGTAAAGAGGGCGATAATCGGCGTAATCGAAATTACGGATGCTGCTGCAATGAGTCGCCAATCAAAATCAAGGGCGCTGGCAAGCTGAGCAACACCGAGGGGCAAGGTGTAGTAGCTGGGTTCATCTAGCACAATTAGGGGCCAGAGAAAATCGCTCCAAGCACCGATAAAGACGAAAATGGCTAAGGTGACTAACGCTGGGCGAATGGCCGGCAGCATGACATGCCACCAAATACCCAGTTCGGTGCAGCCATCAATGCGGGCCGCCTCTTCTAATTCCTTGGGGACTCCTTGAAAAGCTTGCCGCAGCAGGAAGATGCCAAAGGCCGAGGCTAAACTGGGGAAAATAATGCCCAGATAGCTATTCCGTATCCCTAAATTGACCGCCAAAATATAAAGCGGGATCATGATCAGTTGAAAGGGAATCATGAGCGTCGCCACGATCGCCGCCAGGAGGGTATCTCGTCCGGCAAAGGTCATCCTTGCTAACGGATAAGCAGCTAAGGCGCAAAATAATAAATTCAGCACCACTGTAATGCTTGCCACCAGGATGCTGTTGCCTAAATAACGACCAAAGGGGTAATCTTGCCAAACCTTGACAAAGTTAGCCAAGGTGGGGTGGCGGGGCAATAACGTGCCTAAATTGCCAAACACGTCTTCTGTGGGGGGCTTTAAGGCCGTGCTCAGCAACCAGGCCAAGGGGAATAACATGGCGATCGCCAAAATCGTCAATATTGAGTAAGTTTGCCAACGCTTCACAGAGCTTGTCCTAAACGGGTTAACGGGTTAAACGGAGTATTAGCATGACTAGGGCTGATGGTTGAACGTGTAAGTTACGCTAGCATAGGGACAGTTATTATCCGACCCTGTATTATCTGACCTTGACAATCCCCGTTCAAAACAGTGTCGAGTCTTTTTCAGGAAATCGTACACTACTCTACAGTAAGGGCTTGTGCTTCAGCTTTAAACTTTTTGAGCGCTAGCGTTGCGTTGTCCATGATAATCGCGATTATTTTTGGGTTTGGGCTGGATAGTGACCTGAGCCTTGCCACATTTTTCTTATAAGGAACAACTCATGATGGATCAGTCTTCCCTGAAAATATCTCCCTCCGCCGAACTTGCTCAGATAAAAATTGAAGATGACCGCACGGGAATGAGTGTGGCCACCCTGAAACGGGCCTTCCTAGATAATCTTTTCTATTTGCAAGGCATTGATCGCTCCCAAGCCTCTCTTTACGATTATTATGTCGCCCTGTCCTTTACTATCCGTGATCGCCTGCTGCATCGCTTTCTCAAAACAGTGGCAACCTATAAAGAAAATAGTGTCAAGGTTGTCTGCTATCTGTCGGCAGAATTTTTGATGGGGCGTCATTTGGGTAACAACCTTATCAACCTGGGACTCTACGATAAGGTTGAGGCAGTATTGAGCGATTTTGGCCTCAGCCTTGATGAAATTATTGAACAAGAACCAGATCCTGGCCTCGGCAATGGTGGGCTAGGTCGTTTAGCCGCTTGTTTCCTTGATTCCTTGGCATCCTTGGAAATTCCGGCCATTGGTTATGGGATTCGCTATGAGTTTGGTATTTTTCACCAGCGTATTCAAGACGGTTGGCAGGTTGAGGTACCGGATAACTGGTTACGGTTTGGTAATCCCTGGGAACTACCCCGACCGGATGAAGCGGTAGAAGTCAAATTGGGGGGGCATACGGAAATTGTTCACAACGAAAAAAATCAATCGAAGGTGGTTTGGATTCCGGAGCGGACGATTTTGGCGGTGCCCTACGATACCCCCGTGCCGGGTTATCAAACGAATACCGTTAATCCCCTGCGTCTCTGGAAAGCCGAGGCGAGTGAAGAATTTAACTTCGAGGCCTTTAACTCGGGGCTTTATGACCGGGCAGTGGCCGAAAAAATGGACGCCGAGACCATTTCTAAAGTCCTTTATCCCAACGACAATACGCCGGCCGGTCGGGAATTACGGTTAGCTCAGCAATATTTCTTTGTCTCGGCCTCTCTCCAGGACCTTGTGCGTATTCATCTGCGCACCCACGCCAATTTGGATAGTTTTCATGAAAAGGCTGCTATCCAATTAAATGACACTCACCCTGCCGTGGCGATCGCCGAGATGATGCGCTTATTGGTGGATCGGTTTGACTATGACTGGGATAAGGCCTGGTCGATTACCCAAAAAACCTTTGCCTACACCAACCATACTCTCTTACCGGAAGCCCTAGAGCGCTGGTCGGTGGATTTATTTGCTAAATTATTGCCCCGTCACCTCGAAATTATTTACGAGTTGAACCACCGCTTTTTAACGGACCTACAAACCTGGTTTCCCGATGATGAAACCCTTGTCCGGAATTTATCTCTGATTGAAGAAGGACACGGCAAACAAATCCGCATGGCTAACCTTGCCTGTATCGGTAGTCACGCCATTAATGGTGTTGCGGCCCTCCATACCGAACTGCTCAAGAAAGATACCCTCAAGGATTTTGCCAAGCTTTGGCCGCAAAAATTCTTCAATAAAACCAACGGCGTTACGCCCCGACGCTGGATCTTGTTGAGCAACCCCAAACTTTCCGCCCTAATCACCGAAAAAATTGGCGATGGCTGGTTGAAAAACCTCGATGAAATGCGCCAGTTAGAGAAATTCATCAATGACAAGGAATTTTGTCAGCGCTGGCGGGCGATTAAACAGGACAATAAGCGCAATTTAGCTGCCTATCTGTTGAAGTATCGCAACATTGAAATTGATGTTAACTCCCTCTTCGATGTTCAGGTTAAACGGATTCACGAATATAAACGCCAACACCTGGCGGTCCTGGAAATCATTACGCTCTATAACCGCATCAAACAGAATCCCCAGGCGGCGATCGTCCCCCGTACTTTTATCTTTGGGGGGAAAGCGGCCCCCGGATATTTCTCCGCCAAACTCATCATTAAGCTGATTAATGCCGTTGGGGAAGTGGTCAATAAAGATCCAGACGTACGCGGCCGGCTTAAGGTGGTTTTCTTGCCCAACTTTAACGTGTCCCTGGGACAACGGATTTATCCCGCGGCCGATTTGTCGGAACAAATCTCCACAGCAGGGAAAGAGGCCTCAGGCACAGGGAATATGAAATTTGCCATGAATGGAGCCCTCACCATTGGGACCCTAGATGGTGCCAATATTGAAATTCGTGAAGAAGCTGGCGCTGAAAACTTTTTCCTCTTTGGTCTGACAGCCGAGGAAGTCTATGGTCTCAAAGCGCAAGGTTATCATCCCCAAGGGTATTACGAGAGCAATGCGGATTTGCGGGCGGTGATTGACCGCATAGCCCATGGCTACTTTTCCCCCGGAGACCCTGACTTGTTCCGCCCCATTGTGGATTCGTTACTCCACCATGATCCCTACATGTTGCTAGCGGATTATCAAGCCTATGTGGAATGTCAAGATCAAGTCAGCAAAACCTACGAGGATAAAGACAAATGGACGAGGATGTCGATTTTGAACTCGGCACGGATGGGGAAATTTTCCTCTGATCGGACAATTCGGGAATATTGCCAAGAGATTTGGGAAGTGCCCCCCGTCGAAATTGCCCTCGAAGAATATCATCCTGAGTCAATCGGCTAAGCTCAGAGATAGCCTTCTTCTCTGATGGCTGCGTCAACGTCCTCCTCGGGATCCAGGGGAGGACTGACGGGGGCTAGCAAACGGGGGGAGCCCATGAGAGCAGGGACATTAATCATCTGGAAGGGCAAGATTGGCTTGCCTAGCTCGCAAACGCTGCTCTGAACCGACGCTTCAGCCGTTATTCTCTGTGCACAACACATTGATAGGGGACAATGATGGCTGGTTATTACTGATGGGGATTGAGAGGATGCTTTGGCCGTATAAAACACCGGGAATCGCTGACCATTTATTTGAGCGGTTACCCGGCATTCCATTAAGTAAACGGGAGGTAAGACTCCTCATGATATCCGCCCTGCAACTGCGCGAAGATTCGATCATTTGGGATATTGGCGCTGGAACTGGCACTATCCCAGTCGAGTTGGGATTAATTTGTCCTAACAGTCAGATTATGGCGGTGGAGCGGGATGAAGAGGTGGCTAGTTTGATTCGCCGCAACTGCAACCGGTTTGGGGTAAAAAATGTCTTCGTCTATGAAGGCAACGCGCCAGAGTGCTTGGGAAAATTAGGCCCTGCGCCCACTCATATTTGCATTGAGGGAGGGCGACCGATTAAGCAGATATTGCAGGAAACCTGGCAATATTTGACCCTCAATGGTCGTTTAGTCGCAACGGCTAATACCCTAGAGAGTCTTTATGCAATTTCCGAAAGTTTGTCTGAGTTGCAGGTTCGCAACATCGAAGTGGTGCAAGCGGGGGTAAATCGTCTGGAAAAACGTGGCCTACAGCAGATTTTCGCCGCGGTTGATCCGACCTTTATTCTCAGCGGGGAAAAGCTATCTTGAGGAGTCAGCACCAGTCCCATCGGGTAAACCTGGGGAGGCAGCGACAATAGACCAAGACTCAACTATCAACGTTGCAATGCTAGCTTCTGTTCTACAATGAAAAATAAGAAAAGGTTAACAACCCAGATTCTTCGGTTAGTATTGCCCTGAATTTCGGTCTTTTGTCTCTTTACCATGCCTACTCAACGAATCATTAGTGCGATCATTGGCATTGCGTTGGCAGTTTCCCTGTTAATTTTAGGTGGCTGGTATTTTAGCGCGGCGATCGCCCTAGTCATTTATTTAGGTCTACGGGAATATTTTCAGTTGGTGCGGGCGAAGGGCATCGCGCCAGCCGCAAAAACCACCATCGTCTTATCATTGCTCCTGCTTCTTTGTGCTACCGCAACGCCAGAACTCACTGACGCTTTTTTCCCCCTGACTGGGGCTCTAATCTGTTTTTATCTACTTTTTCAACCCAAAATGGCCACGATCGCCGATATCTCCACCTCTTTGCTGGGGCTTTTCTATGGCGGTTATTTACCAAGTTATTGGGTCCGCTTACGCTTGGGGGACAATTCTCTTACCCCACACATAGCCGATAGCTTAAATTTGCCATTAAATGGATTTTGGCCCCATTCTTGGCTTCATCCGGAAGCCTTTCCCACCGGCTTACTGGTTACGGTGTTAGCCTTTGCCTGTATCTGGGCAGCGGATATTGGCGCTTATATCATGGGGAAATGGTTGGGGCGAACCCGTCTATCGGATATTAGTCCCAAAAAAACCGTGGAAGGATCCTTGTGGGGGGTTCTGGGTAGTATTTTTGTGGCAGTGTTGGGGGCGGGGTATCTAGATTGGCCATATTGGCAAATAACCGGAGCTTTGTTGGGGTTACTGATTGGGGTTGTGAGTTTATTGGGCGATTTAACCGAGTCAATGATGAAACGGGATGCCGGCGTTAAAGATTCTGGCCAGTTAATTCCCGGCCACGGTGGCATTCTAGACAGGACTGATAGTTATGTTTTTAC
>JBEAQB010000183.1:0-9338 GCA_041164125.1 Cyanobacteriota bacterium | reverse complement strand
AAGCCGCCCCCCCAGGATCCGAGCGAAAATCCTTTAGATCGTCGTTTGTTTCCCCCCGATGCACTATTGCCGTCTAGTCCGCCCCAGACGCCGCTCCAACGACGACGCCTACGGGAAACGTTAGATGCATTAGATCGCCAAGCCCTAGCCCTAGATCAGGTAGGAAAAACTGATGAAGCGTTTGCGGTCTGGTATCGTAGCTTACGGGGACGGCAATGGCTGGGGGAACTAGCCGAAATTGACGCTTTGGGACGTGTTGGTAATATTGCTTGGGAGAAAAATCGTAGCGCTGATGTTGCGATTATTAGTAAACGACTGGACCTGTTGCAAACCACCCTAACAAAGCAAGTGGCCATGACACCGGCGTTGTTAACGGCTTTTGCCCAGGCCTATCGCCAACTCCATAGCCTGGACTCGGCGATCGCCGTTTATCAAACCATTCGTCAGGCAGCCAAGCAAGAAGAAGATGACCGTCGAGAAAATCAAGCCCTATCGATGCTGGGGGCATTATATTTAGCAAAATTCAACTATCCGGCGGCGGCAGAAACCTATGAGGTGTTATTGGCGCGGGCGGTGGCGGCCAACCAGACCCATGACGAAGGGATTTATCTACAAAAGCTGGGGGATATTTACCAACAGGCTTCCCAACCTGACAACGCTATTCGCATCAAAGATCAACTGGTAGAACGCCATCTTCAAGCGCAACAAATTTCCCTCATTCCTGATCTTAAAATTGCGATCGCCGATCATTATTTAGCGTTAGAGGCGGCAGAACAAGCCAGCCAAACCTACCAAGAAGCCTATACCCTCGCTTGGTCAATTCAACAACTCAGTACAGCGGCGATCGCGTTGGATAAGCTCGGGGATCTTTATCGAGACAAAGGACAAGCAAACTATGCGCTAGAAATTTATAAGCGACTTTTACAGGTGCAGCAACACTCTTATAACCATTACGGCATGATGAGCACCTACGAAAAAATTGCTCACCTTTATCTCAATGCCCAACAACCAACGCCGGCCCTCACCGCCTATCAACAAGCCCTTACCCTCGCCCGCTCTTTGCAGCACAGTGCCAGAGAAAACGCCTTACTCCAGCAAATTCAGACTGTCTCTAAGGGGTCTGAGTCTGGATCTTGATCGGCATCCCGACCCTCTAGGGGGTTTCAGCCGTTATGGACCGAATGGCTTGACCCCAGACTTTTGGTAAAGTTGAAAACGACTGATTTTTTCTGAATGCAAAGGGGGTAAGGCAATGCGAGTGGTAGTCATTGGCAATGGGGGACGAGAACACGCCATTGCCTGGTCCTTAGTGCAATCCCCACAGGTGAGTCACTGTTATTGTCTGCCGGGGAATGGTGGTACTGCTGGGTTAATCAAAACTGAAAATGTGGCGATCGCCGTTGATCAGTTGCAAAAGATTGGCGAATTTTGTCAGGCACAGCAGATTGATTTAGTGGTGGTGGGGCCGGAGTTACCCTTAACGTTGGGATTAAGCGATTATTTACACAGCTTAGGGATTAACGTTTTTGGCCCGACCCAAGCTGGGGCCCAATTAGAAGCGAGCAAATCTTGGACCAAGGAATTATTGATCACAGCGGGGGTACCAACGGCTTTTGGGGAAACCTTTAACCAACCGGCCCCGGCCCACGCCTACGTTGAAAAAATGGGTGCGCCCATTGTGGTCAAAGCTGATGGGTTAGCAGCCGGCAAAGGGGTGATTGTGGCCCAAACGGTGGCCGAAGCCCAGGCAGCGATCGCCGCTTTATTTGGCCAGGGATTCGAGCCCATTGTGGTCGAGGAATTTTTACCGGGGGAAGAGGTTTCTGTCTTGGCTTTATGCGATGGCAAAACGGTCATTCCTTTGCTGCCGGCCCAAGACCATAAACGCATTGGTGACGGTGATCAGGGATTAAATACCGGTGGCATGGGGGCCTACTGTCCTGCCCCCATTGCGCCCCCCAGCATGATTGAAAAAATCCGACAACAAATATTAATTCCCACTGCCACTGCCTTACATAAACGGGGCATCGATTATCGAGGGGTGTTGTATGCCGGGTTAATGGTGAGTCCCAGCGGTGAGATTAAGGTGTTGGAATATAACTGTCGTTTTGGCGATCCAGAAACCCAAGCTGTATTACCCCTCTTAAAAACACCTTTAGAGACTGTTCTCATGGCCTGTGTAAATCAGACCCTCGCAGATCTGCCGCCCTTAGAATGGCATGCGGGCAGTGCGGTCTGTGTTGTGGCAGCGGCGGCGGGGTATCCGGGCGATTATGCCCAGGGCGACCTCATTACGGGGATTGCCGCCGCCGAGGAGAGCGGGGCTACGGTGTTTCATGCCGGCACCCGTCTAAACGCGAACCACCTTCTCACCAGTGGCGGCCGGGTGCTGGGCGTGACGGCCGTGGGGAAAGATCTCCCCACGGCGATCGCCACTGTCTATGAGGGGGTCAAACAGATCCAATTCAATGGGATGTATTATCGTCAAGATATTGGTCACCGTGCCCTCGCCCCCTGACCCTAATGTTGAATTGCCCTCCATCCCCTCCTATGTCGGAATTTTCCAGCTTAATTTCTCCTCCCCTTGCTTTGTCGACTATTCCCCAGCCCCACTGCCTTTCTCTGGGGGTAATGGCGTCAGGAAGTGGCAGTAACTTTGATGCGATCGCCGTTGCCATCGCCCAAAAACAGTTAAATGCTGAGGTTAAATTACTGATTTACAATAACCCCGAGGCCACTGTGATCGAACGGGCCGAACGCCATCGTGTGCCCCATGTATTACTCAACCACCGGCATTATTCCAGCCGAGAGGCACTAGATGAGGAAATCGTTAAGCATTTTCGCCAAGCAGGGGTGGAATGGGTGATTATGGCCGGCTGGATGCGGATTGTCACCCCAGTCCTCCTTGAGGCCTTTTCCCAGCGTGTGCTGAATATTCATCCCAGTTTACTGCCCAATTTTCGTGGGGTGCGGGCGATCGAGCAGGCATTGGCGGCGGGGGTTAAAGTGAGTGGTTGTACGGTACATTACGCCGAAGCGGCCGTGGATAGCGGGCCCATCGTGGCCCAAGCCGTTGTCCCCGTGCTGGCCAATGACACCGCTACCACCCTTCATGCCCGCATCCAAACCCAAGAACACCGTTTGTTTCCCTTGGCGATCGCCCTGGCCGCCTACCAAATCCGATGACGCCCCCCTATTTTTCCCTCAATCAAAGTCATCTTCAACTGTTAAGTACCTGCCCGCCCCAATTCCAGCGGCGTTATTTGGAGCAGTTGGGAGACCTGATGGCGCCGGCACAGCAAGCCAAGACGGAATGGGGGAAAACCTTTCACCATTTGATGCAGCAATGGACGTTAGGACTGCCTGTCGACACCATGCTCCGTCAGAGTCCTGACCCGGCGGCCGCCGACTTTGGCGTGGCCGTACAAACTGTGGTGAATCATGTTCCCGCTTTACAGTTACCGTCTTCCCAACGCCAAGCCGAACATCAACGCACGTTAAGCCTCGATTCTTTCCTGTTAACGGTGGTTTACGATTTACTGGTCATCCTGCCGGATCGGGGCGAAATTTTGGATTGGAAAACCTATCCCCGCCCGCCCCAACACAACAGACTTATTGATCATTGGCAAACGAAACTTTATCTCTACGTTTTAGCAGAAACCAGTCATTATGAGCCTGAACAGTTGTCCATGACCTACTGGTTCGTGCAATCAACACCGGGGTTAAAACAACTGACCATTCCTTACAACCAAGCCGATCACCAACGCAATCACCAGGAACTGACCCAGTTATTAGGGCAATTTCAGCACTGGTTAACCGATTGGCAACAAACGCAATTAGCGTTTCCCCACCACCAGCACTGCCAATCGTGTCCTTACCGATCACAGTTGCTAGACAGTGTTTAAAAGTCCTCCCTCCAGTCCCCTAGTCGTCTAGAATACGGACACGTCATCGCCTTACGAATTGTCCATGAATCAACGCAATAACGAACTGGCTTCCCCCATCCCCCAAGCGGCACTGCGAGCATCTATTGACCTCAAAACCTGGGGCAATATTGGTTTCTGGGTGCAAATTATTGTCGGCGCGTTTGCAGTCGTTACCTTTCTGTTTGCGAGTGTGGGGTTGTCGGGACAAAATCGCACCCCGGGCATTGAAGCGGGCGTGGTGTCGGCCTTTATTTCTCTAGTCTTTTTAGGCATTGCTATTTATTTTTCCACCCGTTACCGTCGCCTCGGTCGCAAGTTACAAGACGCAGCGGCTCCCACCCATCCCCGACGGGCCGATATTATCCGCCTGATTCGTTGGGGGTTAATTGTTAATTTGGCAGGTATGGGGATGGCGATCGTCGGGGGGGCCGCCATTAGTGGCATTGTCCTCGGCAAGTCTCTGAGTATTCCCCAGGGCACCTTAACCGCCAACCCCAAGCAGTTTGTCCAGTCCATCGACTTGCTGGCGATCCAAGCCAACACCAACACCATCATTGCCCACTTTACGGGCCTATTGTCTTCCCTTTGGTTGCTTGATCGCCTCAATAAGTGATCCCAGCGTCGGTCAATAGGACAGCAACGCTATTCGCCCTGCACAGCAGCCAATGCCTGTTTTAAACGGGCACTATCCCAGCCTTTTTGGTGTAGCAATACCCAGGATTGTAATAAATCTGGTCCTTGAACAGTGCCCATCAAACCGGCCCGCAGGGATTTCATAACGACACCTTTTTTGAGACCAAGACGTTTGGTGAGTTGATTAATGTGCGCCTTGGCCGCCTCCACTGATAGGTCAGGCGTGGTTTGGCTAAATTGTAGAACGGCTGCTAAGACCGCCGTCGCGCCGTCGATCGCCAATTGTTTTTGTCCGTCTTCCCGGAGGATGAGGCGATCGCCAAACAGTAATTCACTTTCTTTGGGGGCATCGGTCAAGCGGGTCAAGCTGGGGCCGATTAAGGTTGCTAATGCTTCTAACCACTGGCGATCGCCGTCAGCATCAATGCTGAGTCCAGCGGTTTGCAGATAGGGAACGATGAGCGGCACCAGGGCCGCTGCGGGTAACGCATGGAGATATTGACTATTCAGCCAATCTAACTTTTGCCAATCAAACTTAGCCCCCGCCTTATTAACCCGATCTAAGCTGAAAACCTGGGCCGCCTCACGTAAACTGAAAATCTCCTGGGTAGAATCCGGTGGCGTCCAGCCCAATAAACTCATATAGTTGGCGATCGCCTCGGGTAGGAACCCCAAGGTTTTGAAATCATCGATAGAGGTTACCCCGTCCCGCTTCGACAGCTTTTTGCCGTCGGGATTCAAAATGAGTGGTGTGTGGGCAAAAAACGGCACTTGTGCCCCCAAGGCTTCATAAAGCAGAATTTGTTTTGCTGTATTGGCAATGTGATCCTCCCCCCGGATGACATGGGTAATCGCCATATCCCGATCATCGACAACAACAGCCAAGTTGTATAACGGTTGCCCGATGTCATCCTCGCCGGCCCCAACACGCGCGATCACCATATCCCCCCCCAAATCACTGCCTTGCCAAACCATCTCTCCCCGGATTAAGTCCTGCCAAACAATGGTACGGGCATCATCAATGCGGAAACGAATTACCGGTTTACGCCCCTCTGCCACAAAGGCCGCCTCCTGGGCCGGGGTTAAATTGCGATGGCGATTATCATAGCGGGGGGCTTGATTGTGGGCTTTTTGCTGATCCCGCATTTGGTCTAATTCTTCAGCAGAGCAATAGCATCGGTAAGCTAACCCCTGGTCTAATAATTGCTGAATCGCTTGGCGGTATTGATCCAAACGCTGGGTCTGAAAAAAGGGGCCTTCATCCCAATCCAATCCCAGCCACCGCAGCCCTGCTTGGATATTGTCTGTATATTCTGGCTTAGAACGGGCTAAATCCGTATCTTCTACTCGCAGAACAAAAGTGCCCCCATGGTGGCGGGCATATAGCCAATTAAAAACAGCAGTACGAGCAGTCCCAATATGGAGGTTACCAGTAGGACTTGGGGCAATACGAACACGCACGGTCACAGTAATTCCTCTTAAGGGCAGGGGGGTAAGTGGTGGATAGTCTAATGGTTCTAGGAGATTAGCCTTGGGCACCAAATTGGCGTTGATAAACTTCGTCTTCTTTGTCGGTGATAATTTTAAGATCGGAGCGGGGATAGGCAACGCACAACAGGGCATAGCCTTCTGCTTGCAGTTCCGCTGAGACCCCCATGCCGTCGCTTTGTTCCACAGTCCCTGCCGTAATTAATGCTGCACAGGTGGTACACACCCCAGCGCCACAGGAGGTGGGGAGTTGTAAATCCGCATCGTCAGCCGCTTGCAGTACCGTCTTGTCTTCTGGCACTGCAATGGTATAGGTCCGACCTTGATGTTGAATTTCAGCAGTATAGGTATTAACCATGGAGTTAGCAGGGGTGAGAACGACCAGGGAGTGGGCCACATTTCGGGCAAGACTCACTGTAGCAACTTTTTGCAGCCATGTTCAATGGGAATCACGACAGACACTGCTTGATGGACGGTGCTAGCACGTTTAATCATTCCATTCGCCTCGGGGGGGGACGGGCGGATTGCGACGGAGTGTCCGGGTTAATTCATCATCTCGATCCTGTTCGCCCCGTAGCCACTGCTTAACCGCCGTTTCAATAATACGACTGGGATCGTTGGTTAGATGTTGAAGCTGATCTAACAGATTAGAGTCTAGCTGAATGGAGACCTCGACCTTCTCAGAATCTCGTGAGGTTGAAGCGATATTGTCGTTCATGGCATTTAGAGGCTGCGGCTTATAGATATAGTATTGCATCAGTTTCAGACGTAGTCGATATAATAATGTAATTTGGGTAAAGCCCTGCGCTCAATGCCCCCTCTTGATCGGCAAAAGAATTCCCTTAGTGATGATTGCCCCAGGGAAATTGCGCAGCCACTCACTAGCGCCGCCAGTGCATCGGATACACGTCAGCCAAGCAATACCATCATGTTAGACGCCGTCATTATTTTGTTATTTGTTTTCACCTTTGCCGGGGTTGGCTTTGACAGTATTGACTTACTGCCAGAGCCGGTGAGGGCACAAATTTCCAACATGGAGGCTCTGCGCTGGTTGGTGGCAGGTTTCATGTCGATTATCGGTTTGGCGATCGGCTTAGTCGCCCAAACCACCTATCGACGCCTCGAGAAGCAAATTCGCCAGACCCCCATCGAAACCTTATTAACCAGGGCAGTGGGGTTAGTGATTGGCTTATTGATCGCCAATTTGATGTTAGCCCCCATCTTTTTACTGCCGATTCCCGGCGAATTTTCGTTTTTAAAGCCCACCTTAGCGATTTTTGGCAGTATTATCTTTGCGTTTCTTGGCATTAGTTTGGCCGATACCCACGGACGCACGTTTCTGAGATTAATTAATCCTAATAGCCTCGAAACAATGTTGTTGGCAGAAGGGACCCTCAAGCCCATTGCCCCCAAGATTTTAGACACCAGTTGTATTATCGACGGTCGGATTGAGCCGCTTTTAGCGACGGGGTTTATTGAAGGACAGGTTCTTGTGCCTCAGTTTGTGCTGGGGGAACTCCAACAATTAGCCGACGCTAGCAATGATCAAAAACGCATGCGGGGACGACGGGGGTTGGACATCTTGCAAAGCATTCAAGACACCTTTCCTGAGCGCATTGTGATTCATTCTGCTGATTATGATGATATTGCTACCGTTGATGCCAAACTTGTTCATCTAGCCCAAGAGATTAACGGCACCTTGTTAACCAACGATTACAATTTGAGCAAGGTGGCCAATTTACAGAAAGTAGATATTTTAAATGTCAACGATCTATCCCAAGCCGTACGCCCGATTTATCTACCCGGTGATCCCCTAGAATTGAAAATTCTTAAACAAGGCAAAGAGCCGTCCCAGGGGATTGGCTACTTGGAAGACGGTACGATGGTGGTGGTTGAAGATGGCAAAGATTCCGTGGGATCGCAGGTGCGTGTGATTGTGACGTCAGCGCTACAAACATCGGCAGGACGGATGATTTTCGCTAAACCCCCTTCTGTGTTGGCCTCCTAGGAAAGGAATGCCGGCCGATCGCCCCTGAACGCCTAGTTGCTCTGGTTCGATCCTGCTTCAAGGGGTTTCAGCAGTGGAAAAAGATCCAGCAAGACCGCCGACACCGCCGATAATGGGAGTGATTTGTTGCAATAGGGTATCAAGCAGTTGTGAAACCCCGTTCTTTTTTTCTCGCGTTGATAGTGGTGGTATCCATCTTGCTCGGCCTCGCAGGCTGGGGGGGAGCCATTATCCTGGCCAGGAGTCCTTTATCCTTGACCCTAGGGGGGGTGAATCGAGTCCCTGTGACGGCGGCATTAGTCCCAAGACAGTCGCCGATGATGGTGTCGTTGCTGGTCAATCCCGATCGCCTAGAGGCCTTTACCCAATTAGCCGTTAATCCCAAGCGGCGGCGGCGGTCTCACCAAGAGCTACAGGCTCTAGAACAGAGCTTATTGGCTAAAACAGGGTTAGATTATCGTCGCCAGGTTAAACCCTGGCTAGGGGAAGAACTGAGCCTAGCGGTAACGGATTTGGACTACGACCATGATCCCAGCAATGGTGCCCAACCGGGGTATTTGCTCATCGTCCATAGCAAAGACCCGGAACTGAGCCGCGAATTCCTGCAATTGTCCTACTCGACAGCGGCGATCGCCGGCAATGCAGATTTAGTTTTTGATCAGTATCAAGGGGTCAAAATTACCTATAAGCGTCCCCTACGGCCCCTTGGCAATAGTCATTTATTAGCAAGTGCTGTGGTGGGCAACTACGTTATCTTTGCTAACCATCCTCAGGTGTTGCGGCAATCCCTGAATAGTTTACAAGCCCCCTCATTAAGTCTGACGCACACTGCTGCCTACCAAGACGCCTTAGCGAGTTTGACGACCCCCAGGGTGGGTTTATTGTATGCCAATTTTCCGGCCCTATCAGCTTGGTTAAGTCAACAATCCCAACCCGAAAACGCAGCAATTAATCAAACCCTAACCGTTGCCCTTTCGGTGCAATCCCGAGGACTAGTCGCCCGTACCGCCTTCACGGGGCTCCCTGCACCATCAGTTCCGCTTCCCCCGACGGACAATGCCGCTCCCCCCACTCTTGTTCCTTTACCGGTGAACAGTGGTCTCGTCATCACCGGCGAAAATTTAGCCCAGCAGTGGCAACACCTTGACACTGGCCTAGCCGTTTCCAGTCCCTTGCAGCAGAGTCTGAGTCAATGGGTGAACGACTGGCAAACCGCTTTAGGCTTGGATTTAGCCAATGATATTTTTGCCTGGGTGCAGGATGACTATCAGTTAATCCTGCTG
>JBEAQB010000182.1:0-7763 GCA_041164125.1 Cyanobacteriota bacterium | reverse complement strand
ATGCTATTCCCGTTGAATCAGGAAGCCCCATCCTCGCCAACGGCAGGGTGGGGTAGTTCACCCTAACTGTGTCCTTGTAACGTCAGAACGTCCCTCTCCAGGCGAAGGGATTCAAAGTCCCTTGATAGAATGTCCTTAACGTTCACCCTCTTTGGTTGTCGGCATTTATTGCTCGCCGCTGTTAATCCTGATGGATTCCTTCATGCCTGACCCTTCGCTCCATCCGCGCCAGCATCCCATTCCCGCCCCGAGCCATCCCAAGCAGTATCGGGCGATCGGCTTAGTGTATGGCCGCTACTACCCTAGCGGCGACTGTTCCCAACGGGGCATTTTAGCCACAGATAGCGGGAGCATTGTGGAATCTGTTCTATTGGGGCGGCTATTTAGTGTCTTAAAACGCCATGTCAGCCTTGATCACCCCCATTTTTGGGTGGTTTACCCCCGTTTGCGGGATAAGGATGACCATTTACACTTTCAACTTGCCGGCATTTGGGAACCGGACACACTGGGACCCGGCCTCACCAATACCCCTACGCTGCCCCCCCTTTCCCTACCAGATTCTGATCGCCCCTACTTTTCGATCCGGGGAGAAGTTGTCTTCGTCTCCCAAGCCCGGGAAACCTTGATTGTCAAAATCCGCCAGTCCCCTAAACCCCCCAGTAAGCGACCGCTGTTTTTTAAAGTCAAACTTCATGGGGTGCTGACAAATGCCGATGGTAGCGTTTGCGATCGCCCCTTAAGACACTTTTGGGATATCGAGGCCACATTGCACAAAGACCAACTGGTTCTAGTCGGCGCCCAAGATTTAGGGCCCCTCCAACGCCGTGGTTTTTCCCGTAAGCCACTCCGCAAAAAAGCCCCTAGCGGGGACCCTGATCGCAGCCAGCGGCCAGTGAAAAAATCCCTTTCCCACCCGCCCAAACCTGTCAAACGACGTTTATTCTAAATTGCCTATCCAATCACCAAGCTTGATAGATTGATTATTATTCTGTTGTCACCCTAACGGAAGCGACAACAGAGAGCGTATACTAGGTTTTAATCGCTGGCGTCCTGCCCTGCCGATCCCTTGACTTCCCCGCCCAAGCTTGTTTTTTGAACGCCCAACGGCATGGTTTTTTGGAAACGTATTTTTACTCCCACCCCTTCTAATTCCGCAACCCTAAGCACAACGGGGACAGAAGAATTTGTTATCGATCAAGAGTCCCAATCCCGCGTTTTTTTTAGTACAGATCGCGAAATTGATTTCTACGAGCTAGAAGAACTCTGTGATGCGGTTGGTTGGGCCCGCCGCCCCATTCGTAAAGTCAAGAAAGCCGTAGAATGTAGTTTTTTAGTGGTGACCATGTGGGAAATCAAGGGCAATCGACGCCGCCTCGTGGGGTTTGCCCGGGCCACCTCTGACCATGCGTTTAATGCGACGGTTTGGGATGTGGTCATTCATCCCAGTTTACAAAGTCAGGGTTTAGGTAAGGCCTTAATGAAGTACATTATTCGGAAATTGCGCCATTCCGATATTAGCAATATCACCCTGTTCGCTGATCCCCAGGTGGTGGATTTCTACCGTCGTTTGGGCTTTGTGCTCGATCCCGAAGGGATTAAGGGGATGTTTTGGTATCCCGATTAGGTTGCGGTGCCAAACTCTGTCTGTAAGGCCGCAATGATTTTACTATTTGCCTTCGGGAAGGGATATTGCGCCATCTCGGTTAACGTTACCCACCGCACCTCCTCACAGGCGATCGCCTGGGGATCCCCGGCAATATACTGACAGATGTACACGTGGAGGGTGACCTTAAAGTGAGTGTAAGCATGGTCCAGGGTTATCAACGGTCGGGTCACCTGGATCGCAATACCAATTTCCTCTTGCACTTCCCGCACAATACATGCTGCCGCCGTTTCCCCCGCTTCGATTTTGCCCCCTGGAAATTCCCACAGACCGCCCAATAAACCTGCGCTCGGACGGCGATCGATCAAAAATTGACCCTGATCATTGATAATCACGGCAACACCGATCTGTTTATGGGGTAAGGGCGCAGACATTTTAC
Source organism: Cyanobacteriota bacterium (assembly GCA_041164125.1). Classification (GTDB taxonomy): domain Bacteria; phylum Cyanobacteriota; class Cyanobacteriia; order Cyanobacteriales; family Microcystaceae; genus Synechocystis. Next base: position 5,721 of record JBEAQB010000182.1, on the reverse strand, counting down.
GGACGGGAATTTGGTTAACGACATTTTTATTGTACGCGGCACAGTCCCCCTGCCACGGACAGACTTCACACCTGGGTTTTGCCCTCGTACACACCGTTGCCCCTAAATCCATTAACGCCTGATTAAACTCGCGTCCCTGCTGGCGATCGACCAGTTGCTCGGACAATGCCCATAATTCCGGTAAGGCATCGGTGGGGGTGACCGACAATGCCACCAATCGGGCTAGTACTCGCTTAACGTTACCATCTAAAATCGGCTGGGCTTGGTTAAAGGCATGGCTCAAAATGCCCCCGGCGGTGGTGCGCCCAATGCCAGGCAGTTGTAACCACGTATCCAGATCCGTGGGGAATTCCCCCTTAAATTCCTGCACAATAATCTGGGCCGCTTTGTGGAGATTGCGGGCCCTAGCGTAATATCCCAACCCTTCCCAGGCTTTGAGTACCGTTTGTAAATCCGCTTGAGCAAGGGTCCAAACATTAGGGAACCGTTGCAACCAACGTTCAAAATAGGGAATCACCGTCACCACCTGGGTCTGCTGGAGCATCATCTCCGAAATCCAGACCCGATAGGGCGTCGGCTCGTCCCGCCAAGGTAGCGATCGCCCCCGTTGTTTATACCAGGCTAGGAGCGATCGCCGTAGGGTGCGGAGGTGTGAGGCGGTAAAAGGTTGATAACGGGAGTTAGCCACTGTGATCGAATCAAGTTGGGGCTATGGTACCCTAAAATCGGCTTCAACAAGCGGGCATTTAGCGTCAGTGAGCGAGAAGCCCGACACCGTAATCGTTGATTCTGAAGGTTAAGGGCATGAGGTTCAATCTCGGTCTGTCTTAGTCAGCAAAACCTGGGCCCGCTGACAGTCCGCTTGGATTTGCGCTTTGAGGTGGTCTAAGGAAGCAAATTTTTTTTCGGGACGGAGATAGCAATGTAAATTAACTCGCAATAACTGTCCATATAACTCCCCAGACCAATTCAACAAATGCACTTCCACGCTGGGGTCTGTACCATGGAGCGTAGGGCGATTACCCAGATTAATGACCGCAGGCAGTGAAGCGGCTCCTAGAGTAACCAACCCCGCATAAACCCCCAATTTTGGCCAAAGTTTGTCCTCTGGTAACGCGAGGTTGGCTGTGGGAAATCCCAGAGTCCGCCCTAACCGTTGTCCGGCAACCACAGTACCGGTTAAGCCGTAGGGACGCCCCAATAATCCGTTGGCTTGGTCTAGGTCACCGGCGAGTAAGGCCTGGCGAATGCGAGAGCTACTAATGCGTCCCATATCAGACTGAATCAATGGGGCGATCGCCACTGTGATCCCCCAGGTCTGCCCTAAACGTTGTAATTCACTGACTGTGCCTTGACGTTGATGGCCAAAGCGGAAGTCCTCCCCCACACTGATAAATTTTGCCTGTAATGTTTTCACCAAAATTGATTCCACAAATTGTCGCGGCGACAGTTTGACTAATGCTTGGGTAAACGGTAATAGGACCAATTGCTCGATGCCAACGGCATCTAACTGTTCAATCTTTTCTGACAACGGCGTTAGCAAGGGTTGGGGGTGACCCGAAAAAAAGGTACGGGGATGGGGGGAAAAACTAACCACCGCCGATTGCAGTGCGGGATGACTCTGGCGGGCAAACTCAACCACGTGATCGAGTACCCTGCGATGCCCCCGATGGACGCCATCAAAATTCCCCAAGGCGATCGCCAGGGACTGACTGGCTGGGACTGCGCTGGGTAATTGCTGTTCGTTAGTTGTAGAGAAAATACGCAAGGTGAATGGTTTCGATGGAGTCGGTAAGTGGTGAGTGGCACCCTAAAATACCAATTAACGGTTATGGGCTGCACCTAAATATAATTCCCCCACCGTGGGGTCATTGAGCAAACTGTGTCCCGATCCTTCTAGTTTATCCTTCCCATTTTCTAACACGTAGCCCCGGTCCGCCATCATTAAGGCCTGTTTGGCATTTTGTTCAACTAGAATAATTGCTTTGCCCGCTTGATTAATCGCTTTAATTTGAGCAAAGACGTCTTTGACCAAGAGAGGAGACAAGGCGGCTGACGGTTCATCTAGTAACAGCAAGTCGGGGTCTAACATTAAAGCCCGTCCCATGGCCAGCATTTGTCGCTCCCCCCCAGAGAGTGTCCCCGCTAATTGATGGCGTCGTTGGGCTAACCGGGGAAATAGCGTATAAATTTTTGCCTTGAGGGGGTGGGTGGATCCCTTGTGTAGGAAGGCCCCCATGTCTAGATTTTCCGCCACCGTCAAGGTTGCAAAAACATTTGAAACTTGGGGAACATACCCCATACCCCGTCGAACAATTTGATCTGATCCTAACCCCGCAATATTCTCCCCTTTAAACACGATTTCCCCTTGACTGGGGCGTAACAGGCCGAAAATGGCTTTCGCTAAGGTAGACTTGCCTGCACCGTTGGGACCGATGACCGCCACCAACTCCCCTTTAGCGATGGAAAAATTAATGCCTTGCAAAATGGGGACATCGGCAATGTAACCAGCAAACACATCCTTGACAGCGAGGAGGGAAGTCATAGGGAAATCAAGTCCAGAGAAAATGAAGTGGCTTAAGCTGTTTTTTGCAGATCAGGACGTTCTTCCGCCAAAATTGCCCCATCTACTGGGCAAACTTGTAAACAAATTCCACAATCAATGCAGGTCGCAAAATCAATCCAGTACCAGTCAGTACCTAGGGTATTCTTGCCATCACCGGGATGGATGCAAGCGACGGGGCAGGCTTCAACGCAATCTGCAACACCTTCACAGGTCTCTGTAACAATGGTATGGGGCATGGTGACAAAATTAAGCTTGAGACAATGTAACAAAACGTTATGATTTCTAGGGTAACGGAGATTGAACCGGGCGTGAAGTCTTTGGTGAAAGACAATCACAAGCGAGGACGCATCCTACCGACAAAAACGCCCCTGCCAGGGATTGTCGGTACGGCCCCTTTTCCCATCCCCCCCGCCTCAATGCAGCGTTAAATTTGCGGAACAGAACTATGTTTGTACTTTCTCCTCTGATGAGTTCCTACCGATGACGCCAGATTCTTTGCAACAGCTTTTGACCGAAATCGCCGCAGGTTATGTCAGCCCCGCAGTTGGTTTTGATAAATTAAAACACCTCAGTTATGAGGCGATCGATGACTTTGCCAAGGTCGATCATCACCGTCAATTACGCACAGGGTTTCCTGAGGTCATTTGGGGACCGGGGAAAACCCCCGACCAAATTGAACAAATTATTCATACCCTCGCCCCCCATAATGCTGTGGTGATGGCCACTCGCATTCCCCCCGAAGTCGCCGATATTCTGGGGGCCCGTGTCCCCCTATTGCACTATTATCCCCATGCACGAATTTGCGCTTTAATTCAACGCCCGGTTCGAGTTAACCATCCAGGAACCATCGGCATTTTAAGCGCAGGCACGGCGGATCTGCCCGTGGCGGAGGAGGCGGCAACGACGGCGACGTTATGTGGCTTTAAGGTAGAACGGCTCTGGGATGTAGGGGTGGCGGGAATTCATCGACTTTTAAGCCACCGAGACTTAATCCAAACCATGGATGTGTTAATCGTGGTGGCGGGGATGGAAGGGGCCCTGCCCAGTGTGGTCGCCGGGTTAGTGGATTGTCCGGTAATTGGGGTTCCCACTAGCATTGGCTACGGCGCTAGTTTTGGCGGCGTTGCCCCCTTACTAACCATGCTCAACTCCTGTGCAGTTGGCATTGGAGTGGTTAATATTGATAATGGCTTTGGGGCGGCGATGTTAGCGGGGCAGATTTTACGGACTGGCACCAGACTCAGGAACCTTTAAGTCCTCCTACTTTATCAAAACATCCTTATTTAGAGATATTTTTATCGACGGAGACAGTCTCGGCGTCTGACGGGTTTGCAGTGCGCCGGGCGTTAAAGGTATTGCGCATGACCGCTTGAATTTTTTGGGGATCAGGTTTTTTCCCGCCCATCACGTCGCCAAAATAAACGCAGGCCCCTTCCCCTAATGACCAGGTATAAGCTACAGCCCAAGACGCGGCCACCACGGTGCCGAAGCCGGGAACAAACTTAATCAATTCTCGCCCCACTGCCTGGGCTAGAAATCCGCCGGCGATCGCACTAGCAATGCCCCCGGCCTGAGAAGGCGTCAATACTTGACCATAAAGGCGTCCCAACACACTCACTAGGGAAATTTGTAGGGTGGTTAATACGGGCATCGTGGCGAAGGGTAATGGCACAGCGGCTAAGGTTCCCGCCATCACCGCAAACGCCAAAATGTACCGCCGGGCCACATCTCGATAGAGTGACCCCAGCCGTTTTCCGGTTTCACCCTCTAATAACTGATGTAATGTTTGGGCCTCGGCGGCCGGTAATTGCGCCGTTAGGCGATCGCGGAGGGTTGTTAACCCATAGAAAACGGGATCATAGCCATCTTCTTCACGGGTAAAGTCGATCATCACTGCTCCGTCAATCCAAGGCGCAAAACTTGTTTGAATGGCAGCAAACGCCCGTGTCAATGTTTCAAAGTCAGGGGGATAGGCCGGGTGATTATCGCTGGATTGGGGGTAAACTTCATGCAAACAGGTGACGACTAATAGACAAGGAATGGTTGGGTTAGTTTGTCGCAATGTCTGCACAATCTGTTGTAGGGTCTCAGTGGCAAAATCGGTGATTTTTACCGTCACAATTAAAATCTTGGCTGCGGAGGGAGACCCGTCATCCGTCGGGTTGCTTAACGCGGACTTCAGTTCCTGGATTAGGGCATCGGCATTGTGATTGATATCCCCTAGCCCCACTGTATCGGTAAAAATGAGGAGGGGAAAATCATCGGATGGATACGCATAACGGGCAGTATTTTGAGTATGGGGTTGAAACCCTTGCCCCACAATCTCCGCAGATGCCCCCGTTAAACCCCGCACAATTGAACTTTTGCCCGACTGGGGTTTCCCAATTAGTAAAGCGCTGGTGGTGGGGAGTTGCGATCGTAACTGCACGATAGTATCGTTGATGGCCGCATCGTCAACTCGAAAATAGTCTAATAATTTATCGGTTAAGGGCTTGAGGGGTCTAAAGGGGTTGAAGGCCTCCCCGGCAGTATGGAGAAAACGGGATAGGGGCTGATGCCAAACGCGAGCGCTAGACTGTTCTGCCAACGATGGTTTGTCCTCCAATGGACAACTTTCTAGTGGCTCAGATGGGGGTGAGTCCAGCGCGGTCGGGTGATTGAGCGAGGACAAGTCCTCTAAATTGGATTTTGGTGAAAGGGGAGGGATTGGGGGCACGGCAATACCAGCATTGAGGACTGGATTGGTCAGATGTTACCGAAAAATATGGCGCGGGAAAGCAGCAATTCTCATTTTGACCTCAATCCTGATTTTTGAGGTATGTTCTCAACCAAAGAATGAGGTTTTCAGAGATCGTTACTGCAATCATTCTCAATAAAATCAGCTTAAATCAGCTAAAAATTCCATAATGAGAATTGCTAGCGGGAAAGCCCCGTCGTTGACGGCGGGGATGCGCCGTGCGCCTTATCTTCCTTGCTAATGGGTTTTAGTTGCGAAGCCAATTTACGCGAGGTATGTTAGTGTAAAACAATGAGAGTTTTAGAATTCAAGCTTAAGGGAAAAGAGGAGCAGTATCGCCGAATCGACGATGCTATCCGAACCGCGCAGTTTGTGCGGAATAAGTCCTTGGACTACTGGATGAACAATAGAGGGGTCG
>JBEAQB010000181.1:0-2869 GCA_041164125.1 Cyanobacteriota bacterium | reverse complement strand
AGAGATCATAACGACTTTCAATATCTAATCCCGTTGTTGGTTCATCCAGAATTAATAACTGGGGTTTGTGCATTAGGGCGATCGCCAAGTTAAGCCGACGTTGCATGCCACCACTCAGCTTTTCCACCAATGTTGACGCTTTCCCCGTTAGGTTCACAGCCGCTAAACACCAATCAACCCGCTGTCGGCAAGTCCGGCGATCAAGTCCGTAAACAGTACCAAAAAAGTTGAGATTCTCTCGGCAACTTAAACTGCGGTAAAACAAATTTTCCTGAGGCGCAATGCCTAGCCAGCGTTTATGGCCCCGGTGCAAGGGTCGTCCCCGCAGGGTAATTTGTCCACTAGAAGGACGTCGTAATTGACTAATTAAATTAATGATGGTGGTTTTGCCAGCGCCGTTAGGGCCAAGTAAGCCATAAACCTCCCCCGTCGATACCTGAAAACTGAGCTCCCGCACCAGAAAAACCCCGGCGATCGTGTGACTGACCCGTTCAAATTGCAACATAAATTTGGCACTTGCTGTCTGCTGGGCGATCGGGAAGAGTCTGACCAAGATAGCGACTCAACGGAATTTCGTCCGCAAAAGCGGAAGACACGTCCTTGCCCATTGGAACTTAATCTATCTCAAATAGTTCAGTTAGGACTGTTGGGGTTTATGAATGCGAGTGACTTAACCATGAAGCGCCTTTCAGGACTGTTACAGTTTGTCATCGGCTTTGTGTTGGGAGTCGGCCTGTTCGTGGGCGGTATTTCCCTAGCGGGTTATTTTATTTTTAATCGCTTTGCTGTCAATCCAGACAAACCCGTTTTTCCTGAAGAACAACCCCAACCAGTAGAGCCAGTTGCTCAAGAGACAGACCCGGAAGAGGACGCGTCCCCATCGGAGGCCAACGCTGACGCGACAAGCCCGACAGCGGAAGCAACCCCCACACCCCAAGCAGAACTTCCCCCCGGTGCCTACAACGCGCGAGTGTCCTGGAATGGTAGCTTAATTGTTCGGTCTGAGCCGAGTAAACAATCAGACACTGTCACCTCTATTCGCTATCAGGACCCAGTCATTGTCCTCAAAAACGAAGGCGAATGGTCGCAGATCAAAGTTGGAGACAGCGATATTGGCTGGGTAAGGTCTGGTAATTTAGAAAAATTAACAAATTCTGAATCACTTTAAGGTTTCCGACCGATAAACTCAGGTAAGTAGACGGGGGTTGAAAATTGTAAGATCCCCTCGCCTATCGGCACCCCCCTTGTCAAGGGGGGCTGGGGGGATTGAGAACAAAACCAATCTTTTATTTAATTACAATTAGGTACTTAACTAGCGTGATTTATCTCCAGTTGCCCCACCGGTTTTTTGCTATGATATGTACTGTCTTCAGGCTGTAAATCCGCTGTATCGTGACAATTTCACCGGTGGAATTACCCACGCCTAGGGATATTAATGCCAGTGAAAACCTTTTAGCCGCTGGGCTAGCGGTATCAGTTCTAATACCTTGGTCGCTGATATTCCCCATGTCCCAATCCCCTGGTCCTTACAAAAGCCAATTATTTTCAACCTTAAATCGTCAATCCCGACGGTGGCGCGATCGCCTTGGGACAACGGTGCGTCAAATCAAGGTGGCAGCGGAATGGGGGGTTCAAGCGTTAATCTATCCTTTCTATTGGTTACTGCATCCCCAAAAGTGGTTGGGGCCCGTATTTGCCCCCAGATCCCCATCAGCAGCACCGGCTTTACCTGCGCCCCCAACTGACGGGGATCAAGACCACCAAAACAAGACTCGATCCTCAACCCTCGCCGATCGCCCGATTGAAGCGGTTCTAACCACCGTGCAGCCTTGGTTATTGGCAACTGATTCATCTCCAGATATCCCCTTAACCGACAACGTAGAAGAGTACCTGCGTGAGTCTTTGCGTTTATGTAACCCCGCCCCCAGTGGCTCCCAACCGGCACTCCCCCAGAGAACGTCAGGCCCCGTCACGCCATCAACCGACGCGATCACCCTGTTCCTCCGTCCTGGGGCCACCACCGCCCCATCGTCGTTGGGTCATGGGGGGAAACCCGTCAACAGCTTAGGGCAACGTCCAACTGTAACCCTCATCATCCAAGGCATCGCCTGTCGTTGCAGTGATCGCCGTTTGGTCTTGACAACCCAAGATAATTTAAGCTTAGACGTCTTATCGGTTCCCCAACAAACGGTCTTGGACCGCCTCATACGCCAGGAACTGGCCCAGTTTCGCTACCATAGCCGTCGCCATTGGGCGTTAACCCAACGCCAATGGCGGGGCCTGCCTCTGGTTAACGACAGCACAAACCAAGTCATTGCCCCCCTAGAGTGGCTGTGGCAAGGACTGTATCGCTGGCAGGCCCGTCCTGCCCTGCCTGGAGTCATGGTGGCGGCCCCTTCATCACCGCTGTCCCCGCCTCCCCCAATCCAGCAATGGCTTGAACAGACCACCACCAGTCTGGCTCATGCCCCAGTCCTTGCTGCCACAGTAGTAAAATCCCGGCAGATTTCTAGTCAACTCATTGACAGTCTCTTGCGGTCAGCCTCTCCCACAGCTTTACAGCATCGCGGTGCAGTGCTCCGGCAAAAACTTACTCACGGATTTGGTCTAACCAGGGAGGCGCCCGATGTTAGCGCGGACCCCTTTGCACTCACCGCGTTAATCCAAGCGGCGATCGCCTATTTCTTTGGTTCCCGTTCCCCTTTGCCATCCCCTTCCCCCAACACGACTACTTTAACGGGGAGTGCCCCCCCCTCTCCTTGGCTGCAATGGGACGAACTGTTTGCTGAACTTCCTCAGCCAAGCTTATATCAGCCCCTCCTTGCCCAAACGCCCTCAAGTCCTAGCGTCCTCGTCCAAAACCGTCCCT
>JBEAQB010000180.1:0-4092 GCA_041164125.1 Cyanobacteriota bacterium | reverse complement strand
GATCGACCCTCTAGGTTCGTTGGAGCAATCCTGCGAGCTTACGGTTGGTCTATGAACCAAGAATCCCCCGTCTTTAGGCGGGGGAGTGTCAATCTCCTGTCATCTGGTAAACCGACACCATGAGATTAGACAGTCTGCAAACACTGTCAGATCATTTTTTTCGTTTCGGGTCTGCAAACCTCATCGAGTTGAGCCATGAGAGAATTTGCCCACTACTATCGCATTCTGGGATTGGAAGCGAACGCTAGTCTCGAAGAAATTAATCAAGCCTATCGGGATTTAGCCTTTGTTTGGCATCCCGATCGCCTTCCCAATGACAATCCCCGTTTATTGGCAAAAGCAGCCACCAAGCTCAAGGAAATTAATGAAGCCCGTGATCGTCTGAAGGAGGTGGTGGAAAAGGGGTTACACCGAACGAAACGCTCCTCTCCCTCGACGACGTGTTCCCACGCCAAGCCTACCTACCCCCGACATCCGCCCCCTGCTCCCTCTCCTGGCGATCGCCGAGGGGCAAACGGCTCCAGCCAAGAAGGCCCTGCGTCTGCTAACCAGGGAGCAAACCATCACCATCATCGGCCCTATTATCGTGATTTAACTGGTGCCGATTTGCAGTGGGCTAATCTGAAGGAAAAGGATTTGTCTGGGCGAAAAATGGTGGCGGCAAACCTGAGTTATGCTGACCTCAGCGACAGTTTTTTGCACCAAGTCAATCTTGAAAACGCTAATTTATACCGCGCCAATTTGTTTCGGGCTAATTTATTGGAAGCGAATTTACGGGGGGCTAATCTGCAAGAGTCAAACTTAGTGGGAGCCGATTTAAGCGGGGCCGATTTGCGGGGGGCCGATCTGCGCGGCGCTAAAATTGGCGCAGGCAATCGCATTATGGTCAAGTTAACGGCGGCTAGGTTAACCAACGCCATTTTACCCGACGGCAGACGTCACCTTTAAGATTTATTGCTCTAGTACGAGGGGGGAAGGGGGAGCGCTGGGATTGAGGGGCACTTCTTCAACTTCTGCGAGGGGTTCAGGATTCAGGGGGGTGAAAGTACGACCACCGGATAATTGCTTTAATAATGTGGAACGGGGATCGTGGAGTAGATAAAAAATTTCATCACCAATCTGTACCGAGCCATCTGTAGAAGCCAATTGCAGAGTGCCACCGCGCTTGAGAATCAGAGGCAGTAATTCTCCTGAACGAATCAAGGCTTGAATATGGGCTTTTTGAAGTGCTAAGCCCGCTTCTTTAAATAGGGTTTTACCCAGTTTAAACTGATCGTCCTTGATGTACTGGTTCCAGGTTTTGAAAGTCTGTTGGTCTATAAACACCCTCACCCCTTTATTTTTCAACAGGGGCGTATTCTCCGGCAAGTTATCGGGGGCAACCACACAGACCCGGGGGGGGTCAAACTCACTCATGGTATTTTGGGCGAGGACTAAGTTAACTTCACCGTTACGGGTTAAGGCCATAAAAGCGCCCATTTCCTCAATGCCAGCTTTTTCTAACGCTTCTGAATCTAACGCACTGGTTTGGATGGCAGGCAATCCTTCGGCGATCGCCATTTGACAGGCCTCGGCATCGGTATCGATTAGGACCACCGACTCCCCCTGGGCTTGGTAAAGACGGGCCAGCAAACGCCCTAAAGGGGTACAACCAATCATAACGGCCCCTGTTGTGGCGGCATCGGTAATCCCTAACAAGTATGCCAACGGTTTTGCGGTTAATCCCTGAATAAAGACCGTCATCATAATGGTCAAAAAGACCAACGCCTTAATGGCCTCCCCCCCGTTAATCCCTTGCTCCGTCAGTAATAAAGAGAATAAAGACGCGACGGATGCCGACACAATTCCCCTGGGGGCGATCCAGGCGACAAATAACTTTTGTTGCCAGGTAAAAGGACTATTGATAGTGCACAATGCCACGCTCAGGGGACGGACCAGCAACATTAAAACCAGGACGGTTAAGACACTGCCCCAACCTAAGGCGCCAAAGCTACCTAGGGACAATTCCGCCGCCAGCAGAATAAATAAAACGGAAACACATAACAGCGTCAACTTCCCTTTAAAACGGCGCAGAATTCGATTATCGGGTAACGCCGAGGAGTTTAAAAAAATGCCCATCGCCACCGTGGCCATTAACCCCGATTCACTCACGATGGTTTCCGCGCCACCAAAGACGCCCCATACCCCAGCGAGAACGACTAAGTTGCTAATTTCTTCTGACAAAAAGGAGGCTCGCTTGACAAAATTGCTGAGTAACCAACCACCACCGACACCGATCGCCAAACCAACGGCTAACCGGAGTAACAACCCCACAGCAATTTCAACTAAATCTGCTTCAACGCTGATATTCGTTTTAAAAATAGTCTCTAGGACCACCACCGCCAAAATGGCCCCGACGGGATCGATGAGTACCCCTTCCCCTTCCAAGAGAGTGGCAACGGATTTTTGGACTTGCACTTGCTTAATCAGTGGTCCCACCACCGTTGGCCCGGTTACCACCACTAACGACCCATAGAGAAACGCCAAATACCAGGGAAATTCTGCTAACCAATGGGCAGCAAAGCCGCCACCGATTAGGGTAATTAAGGTGCCAATGGTCACTAAATTGCGCAGACTACCGGAAACATGGGCTAATTCCCGCAAGCCCAGATTTAAGCCCCCTTCAAACAGAATGATGGCAACAGAGAGGGAAACGATGACTTCAAGGCCGGCCCCAAAGTTAGCGGGTTGAATCCAATGCAAACCGCTGTTACCCAGTGCCACCCCGAAAATGAGTAAGAATACAATGCTAGGGAGTTTCAAAAAAGCGGCTAGCACCTGACCACCAATGCCAAAGAGGACAGTGAGAACAATCTGTAGCGTTAATGAGAAGGAACCTTCCATAGGCCAGTTGGGGGGTGTTCGTCTTCTTGAGATCGTAACGAAAACTCGGGGGAAACCCTGAGGGATTACCAGCGTAAGGCACTGGCTGCCCAGGTGACCCCGGCCCCAAACCCTGCTAAGACGATTAAATCACCATTTTTAAACTTTCCGGCTTGCACGGCATCGTTTAAGGCCAAGGGAATGGAGGCGGCGGAGGTATTGCCATAGGAACTGACATTGCTAATGATTTTTTCGCTAGCAACATTAAGGCGATCGCCCACCGCATCCATAATACGTTGATTAGCTTGGTGAAGAATTAACCAATCTATATCCGCTGAGGTTAGTTGAGCCTTAAATAAAACCTTTTCGATAATTTCTGGCACTTTTGCGACCGCAAAGCGATAGACTTCTCGCCCGTTCATGGTGATCGGTTGATAGGTTCCCTGGGCGATTGTTTTTGACTCAATCAGCCTTTTGGGATGGCTCTGATAGGCTAAATTGAGACAGCCATTCATGCTGCCATCCGTATACATGTCAAAGGCGAGTAAGTGGTCGACCGTTTGAGCTGTTAACACCACGGCCCCAGCGCCATCTCCAAACAAAACGCAGGTGGTGCGGTCCGTCCAATCCACCCAACGAGATAAGACATCGCCCCCAATCAACAAAATGCGTTGGTATACTCCCGTGCGTAAAAATTGGGCCGCCGTATTTAACCCCACCACAAACCCCGAACAGGCGGCGGTCAGGTCAAAGGCAAAGGCTTGGTGGGCACCTAACCCGGCTTGAATTTGGGCTGCACTGCCAAAGAGATCATCGGGGGTAGACGTTGCCAAGATGATCAGATCTAACGCTTGGGGATGCACCCCCGCCATGTTTAACGCGGCTTGGCCTGCTTTGATACCTAAACCGGTTAAACTTTGCTCTGGAGAACACACATAACGCTGACGCATGCCAGTGCGGGACTGAATCCATTCATCGGATGTCTCAACAATGCGACTTAAATCTTGATTGGTTAAACTTTGGTCGGCGATCGCCGCGCCAGTGCCAATAATTTTGAGGCCATTGCCGAGGGTATCCAAAAGTCTTGACTCCCGCTGATGTCTTAGTCAGAGATTACAGGGTAAAGCATAGGCTAAAGCTGTCCCCTGCGTCACTATTTCTGTTTGGGGCTAATTAGGCATTTTGTCATGCTTCGGCCGTTTGCCGCTCAATCAGGGCAGCGGTTGACCC
>JBEAQB010000179.1:0-2764 GCA_041164125.1 Cyanobacteriota bacterium | reverse complement strand
CCTAAATGGGTTATGTGCTGTCAGCAGTCTAGCTCTTATAACTGACTAGTCCATCTTTCCAAAGTTTAGGTTGAGTAGAGAAGTAGCAAGGTTAGTCAATAGGGCTACCAACTTAAGGCGGAAGAGTGGGGCGCGGAGCGCCGCACTCTTCCAATAAAATTTTACGCTTTAAGTTGAAAGCCGTCAATAGTTATACAAAACAATTTAAAATATGGAAAAATCTCTAACGAATACTCCTAAGATACACAAGCCAAGATCTTCATTTTCAATTGATCAGGCTCAGTTTGTCATGGTGGCGATCGCGCTTCCCTTACTGATTCTGATTGCTTGGGAAATTACCACTCGGATGGGCTTAATTGATGAGTTGTTTCTGCCTAGTCTCAGTGATATTACTTCGGAACTAATCCGAATGATTAATAGAGGGTATGCTGGCAATCCCCTTCAAAAGCATATTCTCATCAGTTTGAGACGGGTATTTATTGCTTTTGGGGCTGGAACAATTATTGGCGTTCTGCTTGGCCTCTTTATGGGGTATTACCGCTATGTAAAAGCAGCCTTTTACTTAATTACGGAAATCTTGAGACCTATCCCCCCCCTAGCATTTATCACCCTGTTCATCCTCTGGTTTGGTATTGGTGAACTTTCAAAAATCATGATTATTTTTTATGCGGGCTGTCTGATCATTGTCATCAATACGATCGCAGGAGTTCAAGCCTGTCCGAAGGAAAAGATTTTAGCTGCTTATACCTTGGGCGCTAATGATTTTGATGTGTTCCGATTAGTAATTTTCCCCGCAGCTTTGCCCAGTATTTTCACCGGAATGCGGGTTGCATTATCCGTTGATTTTGGCATTCTTGTTGCTGCTGAGTTGCTTGCCGGCGATGTGGGAATTGGCTACATTATTCAAGATGCGAGTGTTTTCTTTAATGTAAAAGCACTTTTTGTCGGTATTTTTTTAATTGGTTTTTTTGGCGTGATGTCAGACTTGATTTTGCGTTTTGTCTCTGCTAAAGTTATTCATTGGCAGGGACATTAAAAAATTTGATTATTTCCTACTGTTTTTTGTTAAAAGATCACCTCAAAAAGTCCAAAATATGCTTCCTCTTGCTACGCAAGAATAAGAATTGAAATGGGCAACGCAGCGGTTCATCTCAATTAATCAAAGTGTCCTAATTGTTTTAAGTTATTGGAGAATTGCTTGTGCTAACAACTGTATTAGATAAATCGAGTTTCACTGAGCTAGAAACTACGGTTCTTGCCGAATTGACTCAAGAGAACTGTGTTGCTCTAATTAAAGAACTGGTTCCTGTCGGACAGCCCGTTTGCGGAAATTCGATTGATCCTGAGTATCGCACAGCCCATGAAGCGGATATCGCCAAACATGTTGCTGGAAAGTTAGCCGATTATGGTTTAGAAGTTGAAATATCTGAAGCAGAGCCAGGGCGACCAAACGTAGTGGGGTATTGGGATGATGGTCTAGAAGGATCGAGTTTGATCTTGAACGATCACTTAGATACTTACCCCTCCTGCGATCCCATGGAGTGGGATAAGTCTGGGCATAACCCCTATAATGCCACCCTGGATGGGCGCTATTTATATGGTCGGGGAACCTCTGATACCCGAGGCAATATGACCTGTCAGTTACTAGCCATACAAGCATTACGCAAAGCAGGTGTCAAAATTAAGGGCAAACTCATTTGTGCTTACACTGTTGATGAAGAGCGTCATGGCAAGGCGGGTTCCCTACATTTGCTAAACAACATGGGGTTGACCGCTGATTATGAAGTGACAGCCGAACCCACAGCTTGGACGAATAAAGAGACCGGAGAATGGGGCATTGGCATTGCGCTGGCCCACTCTGGATTATGTGTCTTGGATATCGAAACGACGGGGGTACGATCGCATATTTGGCGACCGGATGTGGGGGTGAACCCAATCTTTCAGATGACACGATTAATTGAAACTTTAAGGGGAACCACCTTTACTCATCAAGCGCCAAAAATTTATGGGCCCACCAAGCCTAGTATTTGCCCTGTTCGCATTGAAGCTGGAGAAATTGGTGAAGGTCAATTTACACCTCCTTGGTGCAAAGCTCGGGTTTGGGTCGTTGGTTTAGTCCCCGGTATGACCTATGATTCTATTGTTCAAGATGTAACAAAAGTAATCGACCAATTAAAGGCTGCCGATCCAACTTTCCAGGCCAGTCTCAAGCAGGTAGAAGGAGAGACTTTTGTACCGGCATCAATTGAAGTCCCTGAAGATTCTGCCCATGTTCAAGCGATCGCTAAAGCCTATCAGAAAGTATTAGGAAAAGACCCTGTACTCTATCGTAAGAATGCCTATTGTGACACCTTACGATTCTCCCATAGTGGGATTCCTTCAATTACCTTTGGGCCGGGTGAAGATGGCTGGCCGCCCGTCAATGAATACATTGACATTGACAAAGTAGTTGCTGCTACAAAAATCTATGCTCTGTTCCTTCTTGATTTTTTCAAAGTGCAGCAGTAAACCAGTCCTATGAATTGTGGCAAGGGGGCAGTTTCACCGCTGTATGAAATTTTCTGATCAGCGTGACTGTCTCCTAGAATTACTCGATGCCTCAGTAGTCATGAGGGGGCAAAATGAGGGGCGGCAATCCAAGATGGCTGTTTAAGAATGGGATAGGGCTCCATCAATCATAATTCTGAGGTTGTATTCTTTAGGCTGTATACGTTAGATTAAGCCTTGAGTACCTCGATTAATTGTGCTGGGCGGTGTAGCTACC
>JBEAQB010000178.1:0-3798 GCA_041164125.1 Cyanobacteriota bacterium | reverse complement strand
AGTTTTATGCCGTGGTAGTACCACTAACGACTAATGTTAGGGGAATTTGACGCGACAACACTTTTTGCTTTGCTGTTGCCATCGTGAGACGCCTTTCCCCCCTGCACTGCCCCCAGACAACCGACTAATTGTTGCTTGGGGACTTCCCCGCCGTCACAAAACCATTAATGGCTCCACTGGGCAAACAGACAGGACGAACGTCGAGGTAATGCCTGCAATAGGAAAGCCCGGAGTTTACGCCTATCACAAGCATCCCGTATTGCTGCTACCTTCCGGTCCTGACAAGGTTTGGGCGTTGAGATCGCGTAAGTCCGAGCCTCTTTTAAGGTATCACACTTTAGCGTCGTTGTGGTTGCTGGGAGAAGACTCACGCTTCATCACTGTTCATAATTTGTGGTACACGGAAAAAGTCGCCTTCCGGTTCCGGTGCATTGTCTAATAACGTTTGGCGATCTTGCCAATGCGCCTGGGTATCCGCCCGCAGGATATTGCTTAATTCAATCGCCCTGGTGGTCGGTGGCACGCCTTCGGTGGGCAGTTCATTTAACTGTTCAAAATAATCTAAAATGCTGCTCAGTTGCTGAGCGAATTGAACTTCTTCCTCGGGGGTTATTTCCAGACGGGCAAGCTGGGCGATTTTCTGAACTTGACTTTGATCGAGCATAGCAAAACGATATAATGGGCGGGGTAAGCGGCTTGGCCTTCAAATTTTGGCATCTTTTGGTCGGGCATGGCGTCATTGCTGACGAATGGCTGGCCATAGTCAAAGAGAAAATTGGCATCTCGCCCCATGATGCTTATGTTACAAGGCTAGTATGATGGGCGCAAACGTTACGGTTGCGAGGGACAAAATGCGACAAACCTTCACTCAACTCTATCGCAAAGTTTTGCTTCCCCTCTGTCTTAGCGGATGGATGGTCAGTTGTAGTCCGTTAAATCCCTTTGGTTGGGCCCAAGGTTATCTCGATATTGCTAAACTGACCGAAATTTCTAATCAACGTGCCGTTAATCTGCAAGGCATTGTGGTGAATGTTGCGCCTTTTTTAGAAGGCGGTGCCTATCAGATTCAGGACAAAACCGGCAAGGTTTGGGTCAAAACCGCTGGAGAATTACCGAAAAAAGGGACTGTCGTTAGTATTAGAGGAGAAGTGGCTTATGAAGCGATTTTCATTGGCCCCGAGAAATTAGGCGAATCCTACATCATCGAAATTACGGTTCCCCAGCCCCAGGAAACAGCGACGTCCTCCCCACCGCAGTCCTCTGCCCCGGATGGTGATCTGTCCCCTGATCCAAATTCTCTCCCCCCAGCCGGAGACGCAACGGTAACTGTAACCACCGTTATCGAAGCGATAGAGACCCAACCCCCTGCCACGGGGCCAACGGCGATCGCCGTTGTCGAGAATCAAACGGGAGCAAGTCAGCCCTCAACGCCCCTCGTCAATGTTGATACAGCGGCCAATGAAGCGACCGTCTCCCCCCCAACAGCGCCCAGCTCTCCCCCTAAATCTGTTGCTGATTCGTCCACCGATCGTCCGGTCGTGACGCCGCCTCCCCCCCCTGGCAAACCCCGCATTTCCATCGATGATCAATTCCTACCCCACAAACGCCTCGCCAAGTGAGCCTCGCTGGGAGTTACAGTCCCCGCCGGAAGTTGCTTTGGCGATCTTATACCAAGAAAATAAACTGTTAATGCAACTCAGGGACGATATTCCCACCATTGTTTATCCTGGTTGTTGGGCCTGTTTTGGGGGTCATCTGGAGCGGGGAGAAAGTCCGTTAGCTGCCGTCAAGCGGGAAATTTGGGAGGAAATTGGTTTCCAAATGGTCGATCCAGTTTACTTGCGTACCTACAGTGATCAATGGGCCATTCGCCACATTTTTGCCCATCCCCTCACAGTCCCCCTCTCCGCCCTTAATTTGCAAGAAGGGTGGGATTTTGCGCTGCTTTCCCCTGACGACATTGAACAGGGGCAAGCCTATGCCCCCCAAGCCCAAGTCCTTAAACCCCTCGGCGATCGACATCGCACCATTTTGTTGGATTTTTTAGCCTTGGCGAGCGAGGAGCCGATAAATTCCCTCAGAATTCCATCAACAGCAGAGGGCCCCTCTCTCAACAGTGGTTGACAAGCCAAGGCTGCCCCTTGATAATATTAGATCGCACGCCAATTATCCTGCTCGGATCAGGTCAGGACGACAAGCATTTCTAAAATGCGTCGGCTATGCTCATTTCCTCTGTTATTCGCAGCGCATACCGCACTGTCATTGGGACTGAGACGGCGACACATACCTGTACGGCAATTTAAACCACCAATTACTATGAGTTACGCCATTATTGAAGCTGGGGGAACCCAAATTCGGGTCGAACCGGGTCGTTTTTATGAAATCAATCATCTTGATGGGCAACCCAACGATGATTACGTCATTGATAAAGTTTTGCTAGTCAAAAACGGAGACGCCATCACCGTCGGACAGCCCTACGTGGCAGGCGCAACGGTAGAAGGAGAAATTCTGTCCCATCGTCGCGGCCGTAAGGTGATTGTCTACAAAATGCAACCGAAAAAGAAAACCCGCAAGAAGCGTGGGCATCGCCAAGAGTTAACCCGGTTGATGATTAAGTCAATTTCCATCAATGGGACGGTGATCGCCACAACGGATCTCTCCAGTGACGATCCTGTTCCCGCTTCAGTAGATTAGACCAATTGACATAACGTCTCCCTATTCAATATCCACCCCTATTCATTTGCAGGAGTAATCAACAACCATGGCTCATAAAAAAGGAACGGGTAGTACTCGTAACGGCCGCGACTCAAACGCTCAACGCCTTGGTGTTAAGCGTTTTGGCGGTCAATCAGTAACGGCTGGCAGCATCATTGTTCGTCAACGGGGAACGAAAGTCCACCCTGGTCAAAACGTGGGTCGTGGCAGTGACGATACCCTGTATTCCCTCATTGATGGCATTGTCAAATTTGAATATAAAACCAAAAGCCGTCGTAAAGTCAGCGTCTATCCCGCCGCTGCCAATTAACTACCATGGGCGTGAATTCCCCTTCCTTGCTTTAGCGGGGAAGCGTGGTTCACCTCAAGTCTCAAGACCGAGCAAGCGCAAGCAGAGAAGGCTCGCAAGTCTCTAGGGGGGCATCCCCGTTGCTTGGGGAGGCAACCTGGATAGGGGATCAAACCCATTTTTCTGATGATCCAATTTCTCGTTGGTCAGGCGGTATCCCTGGCAAAAAATTTCCAAGGTCGTTGGCAATTAGTCCTCTTGGTCAATGGTGTGGGCTATGAGCTCCAAATTCCCCAGGCTTTTGCTCAACAGTTAACCCCCCTGCCACCGGAACCGTTGCAGATTTTCACCCACCTATTACTCCGTGAAGATCAGGTGACATTGTTGGGGTTTCGCCAGTTGGCGGAACGGGATTTATTTTTACAGCTCATTAGTGTGTCGGGCATTGGAGTCCAGCTGGCGATCGCCTTAATCGATACCCTGGGGATAGAAGGGTTAGTGCAGGCCGTGGTGACGGGGAACCTTGCGCAACTGTGCAAAACCCCTGGTGTGGGCAAAAAAGGAGCGGAGAGACTAGCTTTAGAACTCAAAACTAAGTTAGCGCAATGGCACAAATTACAAACTTGGGATGAGACCGTCCCCAACCGACCCCAAGGCGATTTACTCGATGAACTAGAAATGACTCTGCTCGCTTTGGGCTATACCCAAAGCGAAATTAATCAGGCGATCGCCGCCCTTGCCCAGTCATCGGATTTGACCAATAACTGTGATCTAGAAGAATGGATCCGCCAGGC
>JBEAQB010000177.1:0-11081 GCA_041164125.1 Cyanobacteriota bacterium | reverse complement strand
TTTTCGGCTACGGCAATATCGTCAAGCCAACCCCTGGTTACAGCACAATTTGATTGAAGGGGATCGTTTTAATCGCATCAACGAAGATAAGTACACTTTGTTCTATGGACTCCGCACCAATCCTGATACCTTAGACAATGATCGCCCTGAAAAGGTGGTGATGATCACCCATATGGAGGGGGAACCGGCCATTGTGACCCCAGGGGATTGGCTGCAATTAGATTTGGATGAATGGGAAGTGGCGATCGCCACACCGAGGGTCAATGTAGACTCCACGGCGGATTCACTGCGGATTTTTGAGCTGCGGGATGGTCAGGGCTTAATTTTACGCAATAGTCATCCGACCCGAAGGGCCTAAACCCTTGACCGTGTCTCCCCCTTGAGGGTTGGGAGTAACCCCCCCCAACGTATTGTGAACATGAGGATTTTGGCAGCATGACCCGTAAAAATATTGCTTATGTGATGGCGCTGGATTTGGGCACGACCGGCAACCGTGCCATCCTATTTGATCGCCAGGGAAAGATTGTTGGGCAGGCCTACCAGGAATTAACCCAGTTTTATCCCAAAGCAGGGTGGGTAGAACATGATGCCCTAGAAATTTGGCAAGATACCAAAACGGTCATGCAAAGGGTGGTCAAGCAAACGGGGATTGACCCAAGTCAGATTGGGGCCCTGGGGTTAACGGTTCAACGGGAGACCTGCTTACTTTGGGATAAGCACACCGGTCAACCCTTGCATCGTGCCATCGTCTGGCAAGATCGGCGCACGGCCCGTTACTGTCGCGACTTGGAAACCCAAGGTTACCTTCAGGCGGTCTATGATCGCACGGGACTCGTGTTAGATGCTTATTTTTCCGCGACTAAACTCCACTGGCTGCTGGCCTGGGCGCAAAAAAACACCGACGTTAATTTAGACCATATCCTAGCTGGCACCATCGATAGCTGGGTGTTATGGAATTTAACCGGCGGCAAAGTGCATTGCACTGACCATAGCAATGCCAGTCGCACTATGTTGCTGAATCTGGAAACCCGAGTGTGGGATCAAACGTTATTGGATTTGTTTGGCATTCCCTTCCAGATGATGCCGATGATTCAACCGAGTTTGGGACAGTTTGGCACAACAGATCCGGATCTCCTGGGGGTAGAAATTCCCATCACGGCTATTTTGGGCGATCAACAGGCTGCCCTCTATGCCCACGGTTGCGATCGCCCGGGATTACTGAAATGTACCTACGGCACGGGGGCATTTTTAGTCGTTAACACCGGATCAACCATCCCCCGTTCCCAACATCGCCTACTCTCTACGATCGCCTGGACCCAAACCCACGCCAAGGGCAAATACCAGGTTGATTACGCCCTCGAAGGCAGTATGTTCACCGCCGGTTCCTGTGTGCAATGGTTGCGGGATAAGTTACAGGCGATCACGTCGGCGGCAGAGAGCGAAACCCTGGCTCAGAGTGTCCCAGATAATGGCGGCGCCTATTTTGTGCCGGCGTTGAGCGGTCTCGGGGCCCCCCATTGGGATATGGCCGCCTGCGGCGCCTTTCTCGGGATCAGTGGCGGCACCCATAAAGCCCATCTTGTGCGGGCCGTCCTGGAGGCGATCGCCTTTCAAGCCCGGGAAGTGGTAGAAGCCATTAATCAGGATGTGGGCACCCCGATCCAAACCCTAAAGGTCGATGGCGGCGCCTGCAATAACGATTTCTTAATGCAATTTCAAGCGGATGTGTTGGGCATTCCTGTGGAACGGCCAGCCGTATTAGACGCCACAGCCCAGGGGGCCGCCTTTGGGGCCGGGTTGACAGTGGGATTTTGGGACGACTACGAAACCCTCGTGCAAAGTCGTACTATTGATCGAGTATTTGAACCAGGGCCAGGGGCCGACCTCGCCCAGGAAAACTTTTTAATCTGGCAAAACGCCGTTAGTCGCGCCAAAAACTGGGCAGAAGCCGTTGCCCATTAGGTGCATTGGTGACATACTCCCCTCAAGTCCCAGCGCCAAGACGTCGGCGTGGGCTCAGTCGAACGCTCAGTAATACTATTTTTTTCCATGCCCAATGCGTTGTCCCGACAATCTGCCAGGAAGTTAATGGTGCCTCCTTTAGAGCACCCAACCCCCATTTTCCTATCTTTGGTGTTACCGACCTACAATGAAGCCGAAAACATTACGGGCATGGTGGCGGCGCTTACCCAACTGCTGGCGCCAGAGTGGTCTGGCCGCTATGAGTTGATTGTGGTGGATGATGACAGTCCCGATTTAACCTGGAAAATCGCCCAGGGATTGATGGCCCAATATCCCGAGCTCAGTGTCCTACGACGGACCACCGAACGGGGGTTATCCACCGCAGTTGTTAGGGGCTGGCAAGCAGCACGGGGGGACGTGTTAGGGGTGATTGATGCCGACCGACAGCATCCACCGGCAATCTTGTCCCAATTACTGTCGGCCATGGCCGAGGGAGCAGATTTAGCGGTGGCGAGTCGCCATGTGGAGGGAGGTGGCGTGAGTGAGTGGAATCTCATCCGCCGATTTCTGTCCCGGGGAGCGCAGATGCTGGGGTTACTCCTTTTACCGGAGGTGATCAGTCGTCTATCGGATCCGATGAGCGGCTTTTTCCTGGTCAAAAGAACGGCGATCGCCAATCAACCGTTAAGTCCAGTCGGCTACAAAATCCTCATTGAAGTGACGGCCCGGGGGCGAATTCGTTGGTTAGCAGAAGTGGGTTATGTTTTTCAAGAACGGCGCTTGGGGGAGAGTAAGGTAACTTGGCGTCAGTATCTGGACTACATTCACCATTTATGGCGCTTGCGCTTATCGCGGTCTTCACGCTTTCTGCGGTTTTGTGGGGTGGGCTTGAGTGGGGTGGTGGTTGATATGGCACTGTTATTTGTGTTGAGTGATCCGATGATGTGGGGATTCGGGCTAACTCGCAGTAAAATCCTGGCCTCAGAGGTGGCAATTTTAAATAACTTTTTTTGGAATGATCTTTGGACATTCCGGGATATTTCCCAACGGCAGCAGGGTTTAAAACAACGGTTTAAGCGGTTAATTAAATTTAATCTCATTTGTCTAACCGGGCTCATTGTAAATGTTTTGCTACTCAATCTTTTCTTTAATGTCTTCCATTTCAATCGTTACAGCGCTAATCTGTTGGCGATCGCCATTGTCACCGCCTGGAATTTTTGGTTTAACCTCAAACTCAGTTGGCGCGTCACCGACGTTCAGTTATTGGAGTGAATCCCTTAGCCAAGGGCGATAGCCCCAGGGATTGTCCCAGTTCAGTTAACAGGGCAACGGGAATTGCCTATGATAGAAAACGCCAATTATATCTATTGACCTGACCTGTTGTAACCACTTCCATGGCCAATTCTGCTGCATCGCCTAATCCCATTGCCCTGCCCCGCACCAGTGAGTCGGAACAGCTCAAGAAAATCCGCCACACCGCTTCCCATGTTATGGCGATGGCAGTGCAGAAACTGTTTCCCAAAGCCCAAGTGACCATTGGCCCCTGGACAGAAACGGGATTCTATTACGATTTTGACGTGGAGGATCCCTTTACAGAAGCGGATCTGAAAGCGATCAAAAAAGAAATGATTAAAATTATCAATAAAAAATTACCTGTCATCCGGGAAGAGGTGAGTCGAGAGGAAGCGAAACAACGGATTGAGGCCCTCCATGAACCCTACAAACTTGAAATTCTCGACAGTATTCAGGAGCCTATCACCCTCTACCATTTGGGGGATCAGTGGTGGGATTTGTGTGCGGGGCCCCATTTAGAAACCACCGCCGCCATTAACCCCAAGGCGATCGCCCTGGAAAGTGTGGCTGGGGCCTATTGGCGCGGTGATGCCAACAACGCCCAACTGCAACGTATTTATGGCACTGCCTGGGAAACCCCGGCACAACTGGCGGAATATCAACGGCGTAAGGAAGAGGCTCTGAAGCGGGATCACCGCAAATTGGGCAAAGAATTGGGTTTATTTATTTTTGCCGATCCTGTGGGGCCTGGTCTCCCCCTATGGACTCCCAAAGGCACGATTATTCGCACCCTACTAGAAGAGTTTCTCAAACAAGAACAGGTTAAACGGGGGTACTTGCCGGTGGTGACCCCCCACATTGCCCGGGTGGATTTATTTAAACAATCCGGGCATTGGCAGAAGTATCAGGAGGATATGTTCCCGATGATGGCGGAAACCCCAGAGGAAGCGGCCCAGGAACTGGGATTTGTCTTGAAACCCATGAACTGTCCCTTCCATATTCAAATTTATAAAAGTGAGTTGCGTTCCTATCGGGATTTGCCCTTGCGCTTGGCGGAATTTGGCACCGTTTATCGTTATGAACAATCGGGGGAACTGGGCGGCTTGACGCGGGTGCGGGGGTTTACCGTCGATGACTCCCATTTATTTGTAACCCCGGAACAATTAGATGCGGAGTTTTTACAGGTGGTGGATTTAATCCTGACCGTCTTTAAAAGTTTGCAACTGAAAAACTTTAAAGCCCGCTTATCCTTCCGGGATCCGGAATCGGATAAATATATTGGCGCGGATGACGCCTGGGAAAAAGCCCAGGGGGCCATTCGGCGGGCCGTGCAAGCACTACAAATGGATTACTTTGAAGCCCCTGGTGAAGCAGCCTTTTACGGGCCAAAGTTGGATTTTATTTTCCAAGATGCCCTGGAACGGGAATGGCAACTCGGAACAGTGCAGGTGGATTACAACTTGCCAGAACGATTTGATTTGGAATATACGGCCCCCGATGGGTCACGCCAACGCCCCGTGATGATCCATCGAGCCCCCTTTGGTTCCCTAGAGCGGCTCATTGGTATTTTGATCGAAGAATATGCCGGGGACTTTCCCCTCTGGTTGGCGCCGGTCCAAGTGCGATTATTGGCGGTCAGTGATGAATTTTTACCCTTTGCCCAGTCGGTGGCCCAACAAATGCAGTCACTAGGGTTGCGGGTGGAAGTGGACCAGAGCGGAGAACGGCTCGGTAAAATGATCCGCAATGCTGAAAAACAAAAGATTCCCGTCATGGCAGTGATTGGGGGCAAAGAAGTCGCCGCCAATGCCCTGAATATCCGCACCCGTGCGTCTGGAGAATTGGGGGCGATCGCCGTTGAGTCCGTGTTGGAGACGCTCCAATCTACCGTCAAGGAACACGGCACCTGGTAGGCGCATCCCCTCGCTGGACGTTAATGCCTAGGCTTGGGCGCGATGAGTCCATTTCCATAAACCACTGGAGACCCAATTCGTGATGATATGGGCCACAATCGGCACGAACAAATTGCCCGTGGCGATCGCCGCAAACCCCAACGCTAAGCCAACAATCGTTGCCCAAACGACATAGGGCCACTGCTGAATATTGCTCAAATGTAAAACGCCAAACACTAAACTGGAGACAATCACCGCTAACCCATTCATCCCCAGGGCCGACAGCATCACCCCCCGAAATAACAACTCTTCACTTAACCCTGGCAGTAAGCCTAACCAGAGTAAATCTGGCCAAATCAAGGGTTTAATCACAAATGCGAGGTAGGCATCGGCACTGTTACGGTAGGCAGGCCAGAGTCGATAAATGATGCCACTGGCAATAATAATTGCCCCGGCCAGGGTGACCCCGAGTAATCCATCTTTTGCCGTCAATACCAACCGCATTAAGTAGATTTCCCCCAACCATTGCCAGAGCTTGGCCACAATCAATAACAAGACGGCAGTCACCCCCATCACGCCGAGGATTTGGGTACGGTTGAGGGGGTCTATTTCGGACGGGTTAGAGTGGGACACAGCTTCTTAGTCTTAAGGTAAGCACTGTAACGAGGGAAAGTTTGGGGTAAAGCAGTTTAAGTTAATACCCGCCCGATCTGCACATAACACGCCGATCGCCTCTAGATAAGAGTTTACCCTAAGCACAGAAATTCCCAGGCTTTCTGCCGTGACCATTAATTGTGTGGTGTTATTTTCGACAGCAATAATACGGGTATGGGTTTGGCTAAAACGCATGAGGGCAGCACCACCACAGGCACTGGCCGGCACAATCACCGCATCCACATCTTTCTGCCATAGTGTGCCCGGTGGGAGAGGGGAACCAGTCCGATACTGGGGCGCCCGGCTCAGGCCGATCAACACACAGGGGAGAAAAGTATGTCCTAGTTCTTCGGCGGCGGCACGGGGAGAAATCTCTGGGTCTAACGGTAAGGGACTCAGGGCCGGGGCATGGGCGCAGGGGACTTGGCAGTGGCGCACCAGTAAGTGAGAGATGACCGCTTCAGCCCCGGCAAGGGGATCAACCCCGGCCCCATAACGGTAATTTTGCAACACCTCGGTCTCCACCTCATCAGGAAACCGGGCAATAACGGCGATCGCCGTAGCGTTGGTGTGGCTGAGTAATTTATCGGCGGCCCGCAGTAAACTGGCGGGATTGGCGATTGTCCCCCAACTGGCGCCGGACTCTGCCAGTCGTAGCTCTACCCCCAAGGGTTGATCGGTAATCACGTAATCGGTCAGGGTTAAGCCCAAAGTGGCCCGGGCCGCATCGGCCACCTGTAAATGGCGAGTCCGTAACTCGGGCTCAATGCCTTGGTCGAAAATTAACCCGATCGCATTGTGGGGCACGGGCGCTAAGCCCCATTCTCCCTTGGCAAACTGATCTAGGGCATAGCCTTCTACGTAGAGGGCATTGGCAATGGGATAGTAGAGATGCGCCCCATTCAAGACATTGGGATGGGTAATCAGGTGATCACAAACCTGGGAAACGGCCCTAGCAATGGGCAACGCATCCCCCGCATAGCCCCCGATCGCCGCTCCAACGCCGGTGGGCACAATTAAAACAACGTTATAACTCAAAATAGCCTTGGTGCGAGGGGGTCTAAGCCTCGGTTTCCGTCACCACCGCTTCCACGTGGGCGGTTTGGGTGGCTTCGTCCACAGCGGTCACCGCCCAACGGAGGGGGGTACCCCGTTTTTCCAGTTCGGTTTCTATGGCCTGTTGGAGTTGCAGGGGATTCTCTGTTAAATCAATTTCAGCGGTAATGAAGTGGGTGGTCATGGTTGGTAGGCTGAGAAAAGCTTGACTTACTTTACTACGATTTTACCGACAGAAGACAGGGGGACGCCGTCAATCAATAACACCATCCGCATTGACCCAAATAATTTGTCCAATGCCCACTTGTTCCCCATAGGCACGCAATTCCTCCGGCGATCGCCCGCCTAAATCCAATTCAACCCGGCGATCGGGATAATGTTGGCGTAACTGTTGGGCATAACGAAAAGCTGCAACTTCGGCATCGGCATCCACTGGACAGACCAAATCATCAATCACGGTGGTTTGGGTCGGTAAGTGATCTGACCCCAACAAACATTGGTATAAATCCTCGACATTGAGGGAAAACCCCGTTCCCGGAAAGGACTGACCCTGGGGATGGTATTGGCTGAGGAGTTGGTCGTAGCGCCCTCCCTGCCCCAACACATAACAGGTATCCGCTCGACGACTGACGGCTTGAAACACCATGCCGGTGTAGTAATCAAAGGATTGTAACCAACTTAAGTCCAACACCAGAGGCAGCGACCCCTCATAACTGTTCTGGACTAAAGACAGCAGGGATTTAAGGCGTTCAACCCGCGCCAAGCTATCCTCGGGGAGGTCTAGCTGCGTTAACTGGGCCAACACATCCGTCACAGTGCCCCGGAGGTCAAAGAGTTGCAAGGCAAAGGTTTGCGTGGCGCTATCAGGATAGGGGAGTTGGGATAATTCCACCCAATCCAAACGGGTAATGCAATCCCGCACGGGATACCGTAAATTTTGGGGTAATTTCGCCAACAAACTCCGGGTTAAGCCCGCATCCCCCAAGACCAGTTGCCAGGCTTGTAAGCCCAATTGACTTAGGCAGTCAGCAAATAACAAGATAATTTCTGCGTCGGCCCGCACCCCCCCGGCAAATAACAGTTCAACCCCTGCCTGGAAAAATTCCATCTGGCGGCCATGGTATCCCTCCGGGGGATTGCGAAACACGTTGGCCCGGTAGCAGAGGCGTTGGGGGTGGCTATCGGTCATACGGGTCACCACGGCCCGGGCAATGGAAGCCGTTAATTCGGGTCGGAGCCCCAACTGTCCTTCCCCACTCTCTTGCAGTTTAATCACTGTGCTGGGGGCGATCGCCCCCCCGGCCACCAGGGTATCGAGCCATTCCAGGGTGGAGGTAACAATCCGCTGATAGCCCCACCGTTGAAAAATTTGTTGGAGTTGATCGTTAATGGCCGCTTTCTGGACGACCTCTAGGGGCAATAAATCTCGAGCGCCAGCCGGGGGATAGTGAAAAGTCATCAAATGTTATCTGTCATTCAGGACGTTGAGTTGAGGCGGGGGAATTCACGCTCAAGCTAGTTAACTAGTTAACCATTAATCACCCGTCGGAGTTCCATGACGTCCGCCATGTTTTTGATTTTGCCCATAATCCCCAGCAGTTGATCATAGTCCCGGATGTCAATTTTGAGGCTGATGATGGCGGGATGCCCCAAGCTGGTTTTGACGTTAGCATTCTGGACATTGATGTGGTTATCGCTGAGCCGGGACAAAATATCTTTTAAGACCCCCACCCGATCCAGGGCCTCGATGACAATGTCCACGGGATAGGTTTGCTGGTTACGATTCTGGGTATTCCAGCGCACGGGAATGAGGCGATCGCCGTCCATTTGCTCGAGGTTATGACACCCTTGGCGATGGATGGAAATGCCCTTAGCGCCCCGGGTAACAACCCCCATAATGGGTTCGCCGGGTAAGGGATGACAACACCCGGCCAGGTGATAGAGCAAGCCTTCAATGCCAGCAATGGGGGTCGTGTTTTTCCCAGAAGGAGCTGGCGTTGTCGAGCTAACCTGGGGAGCACTGGACAACGGGACGTCCTGGTGGGGCTGTTGGTGTTTGACATTGGTTTCCCGCAGGCGATTGACAACCAAATTAGAGGTAATTTCCCCATGGCCTAAACCGGCCAACAAGTCTTCCACGGTTTGGTAATTGCAGCGTTCGGCGGCCTTTTGCATCGGGTCAGATTTTAACAGCGCCTCTAGCCCCGTTTTACCCAATTCCTTCTCTAATAGTTCCCGACCCCGGAGCACATTTTCATCTCGCCGGGAACGCTTAAACCATTGGCGAATGCGGTGGCGGGCACTAGGGGTGACCACAAAATTCAGCCAATCTAAACTTGGGTGGGAATTCTTTTGGGTAACAATTTCAACGATATCGCCATTTTTCAGCTGGGTATCAACCCCTAACCATTGGCCATTAATGCGGGCCCCTTTCATATGGTGTCCCACTTCAGTGTGGATACGATAGGCAAAATCAACAGGGGTTGCCCCGTGGGCTAGGGCAACTACATCGCCCCTAGGGGTAAAGACATAAACATCATCATCAAAGAGATTCTGTTTTAAATTTTCAACGTATTCTTGGGCATCTTTTAGGTCACTTTGCCAATCTAACAACTGTCGCAACCAGGTGAATTTTTCGTCGGTGGAGTTAAGGGTCGTATTCTCTGATCCACCGGTTTCTTTATATTTCCAGTGGGCCGCAATCCCATATTCCGCAACGTGATGCATTTCTTCAGTCCGGATTTGAATTTCGAGGGGACGACTGGTTAAGCCTAAAACGGTGGTGTGCAGAGATTGATAACGGTTAGGCTTGGGCAAGCCGATATAATCTTTGAACCGGCCAGGAATGGGTTTAAACACGTCATGAACAACGGATAGCGCCCGGTAACATTCTCCTTTTTCTTTGACGATAATCCGGAGGGCGGCGATGTCATAAATTTCTTCAAAGGCTTTGCCTTGGGACATCATTTTGTAGTAAATACCATACAGGTGTTTGGGGCGTCCCTGTAGCTCAAACTGTTCAATGCCTTCATCCTGTAGGCGAAAGCGCAACATTTCCTTGACCGTTTCTAAGCGCGATTCTCGATCGCCACGTTTTTCCGCCACCAAGGCCTGAATTTCTCGATAAGAATCGGGTTCGAGGTACTTGAACGACAAATCTTCTAATTCCCACTTAAAGCGCCAGATACCCAAGCGATTGGCCAAGGGGGCAAAAATATCCCGGGTTTCCCGAGCAATGCGCCGTTGTTTTTCCGGCTTGAGGGCATCCAATGTGCGCATATTGTGCAGACGATCCGCCAGTTTGACCACAATGACACGGATATCTTCTGCCATCGCCAAAAACATGCGTCGGAAGTTTTCCGCTTGGTGTTCTGTGGTGCTAGAAAAATTAAATTTTGATAACTTGGTGACGCCTTCGACAAGATTGGCGGTTTCTTCCCCAAATAATTCCTGAATTTGTTCGATGGTGACGTCCGTATCTTCCACCACGTCATGCAGAAATCCCGCTGCAATCATGGCTTCATCGCCCCCTAGGTCTCGCAATAGCCCTGCGACTGCCACCGGATGGGCAATGTAGGGCTCCCCTGATTTGCGACGTTGCCCGGCATGGAGATCGTAGGCGAAGGCAAAAGCACGACAGATCAGACACGATCCCCCCCAGAGATTATCGGCTTCAGTGGGGGCTTGCCAGCTTTGCAGACAGTCCGCTAGCCATTGGGGAACCTCAATGTCTTGGGGGGGGATGGGATTAACGGCGATCAGAGATCCGGTTGCAAGGGCATTCATGGGGATAAAGTGCAAAGGACAAGGGAAAACTCAAGCTGCCATCTCAAGCCACGCGATAACTTTATTCATCAATATGAATTGAGTGCACAAATGAAAAACCGAGGAAATCAGAAAGTTTAAAGCACTTTCTGCGTTAACGGCCCTGTGATGGGAGTTTCATACCTAAAAGATGACTAAAAGATGTATTTATTTTTTAGCAGAGATTTTCGGATTCGGGCATAGGGCCACCCCCGAGAGTGACTGTGTTGCTCGAGAACACTTTGGTTGGTACGGTTTTGCCCGTTGCACCACCCGGGAAATGGCGTGTCACGATAGGTTGGTAGACGGTTTTGGCAGTCTTAACTGTATTTTAACCGTAATGATCCCTACATTCGTTTTTGGGAGTTAAGTTAATGTCATCTACACTACTGTTTGATTTTCCCGATCGCCTTAGAGCGT
>JBEAQB010000176.1:0-6703 GCA_041164125.1 Cyanobacteriota bacterium | reverse complement strand
CCTCAATGAATTACGACAACAACGGATTCTTTGCCAAAACTATGGCGGTTACTTAACCCTTCTGGATGCCCCCCACGCGGTTAAACAGTCGGCGGATATCTGGGGCTACACCAGCAACGGTTTGGCATTAATGACTAGACTCAAACAGCAATTTGATCCCCAAGGACTATTTAGCCCAGGACGCTTTGTGGGAGGGCTATAAACATCAAAGCATGATTTAGAAATAATGATCGCCTTGCGTCGAGCCGTGCTCACGGTCGCATTTTTTAAAGACTTGTAACAAGTGATTTCCAAAATTGACCATCATATTGCAAAGTATTGTTAATTATCTTTTTCAATTCCCTATTCATCAGGAGTTAATCGTTCATGGCACTATCTGATACGCAGGTTTTGACAGCTCTGGTCATTGCTTTATTGCCGGCCTTGATGGCATTCCGTCTTTCCACGGAACTTTACAAATAACGGCTCTGTCACAGGCGCTAAGCAGATCAATAGGGTGTTGTTGCTTGCGCCCTATTGATTTAATTGGTATTTTTCTGACATACTAACTGCTGTTCTCACGCCCAACGCTCCGTCAGAAGCCATTTAACTATGACCGCCCAACCGCTGAAAAATCGAGTTTCCCGTCGCACACGTCGGCGCAACCATGATCGCTCCCCCCAAAAATTAAAACCTGAGCACCAGTGGTTATTGGCGGAAACGTTTTTTAAGTTAGGTCTCAATAGCGTTTTAGTGCTGATATCATTCGTTGCGCTGTTCCGCCTAATTCCCTATCAAAGCACCCAACAGCAAAAATTAGCAGAAATCTCCATGCAGGTGGAGGAAACCGAACAACGGGTTCAGCAACTCCGCAAAGACTTCAACCGCAGTTTTGACCCTAGCCAAAGCCGCAGGATTATGGAAGAACTTAGTCCTCGCCAAAACCCCAACCAACGCCGGGTGATTTTAACTCAACCGAGTAGTCAGGAATAGAAACAATCAAAATTCTGAACGCCCCCATGTGGAATCTGGTGGCGACGGTTTGGCAGCCTGCCTCAGTTCATGAATTGTCTGTTGTAGATTCTCAATGACCCCATACATTTCAATCGGATCAAAAATTCGCAATAAACTTGTTTGAGTGATTAAGCCTAAACTTTTTCCCCAGTTCCAACTCACCACCAAGCGTCCCACCCGTAGTCGCTGCATTTCTTTATGAGCCTTCCACAAAGAATCGTCAGGACTTAAACAAAATAAAGGGGCGCTCATCACTGTATGAGCAGGGGTCTGCTGCAAGTTAATTTCCAGCGTTTTGAATTGCACAATATCTCTCTCAGTCACAATCCCCAACGGGGCCTGATCCCCCTCTGAATTCTTCTGGGCGATAACAATACAGCTCACCTTAAAAGACGCCATCATTTTAGCCAGGGAAAACACCGATGTCTGTGGTGGGGCCGTGATGATTTGTGTCGCCATCACATCAGCCACTCGCCGAAACTTCAACAAATTTGCTGGCCGTAAAACTTGACGGATTCGTTCGTGGGAGATTACCCCGATTACTGTCCCCTGATCACCAATGATGGGGAGATGACGAATGCGATAACGTCGGAAGAGAAATAGGGCGGCAAAAATATCGTTTAACGCATTTTCAGGCAACGTGATCACCGGGCTCACCATAACCTCGGCGACCGAAACCGCTGTAAAGTCAAGTTCCTGAGCCAGATACTTAACCAAATCCCGCTCAGTCACAATGCCACACAATTGACTGCCTTCGACGACCAACACACAACTGGAACATCTCTCAATAGAATACGATTTTAGTTCGTGAAAACTATCATCGAGACCACATTCCTGATGACGGAATTGACTGGTGAGATCCAGTAGTTCCATCAGCGATGCTGTGGGAGAGATGACTAATGGCTGACGTTCAATCGCTTCAATTAAAGAAGGACTCCAGGACAGGGGATTATCAAGGGGAAGCATAGAGGTTTTCGAAGCAGGGAAAAATCAGCATCGTTGACCGCAAAAGACGTCATAGGGCTAACGCAAAGCGCTAGAGCACTAACAAATCTTGCCCAATGGGGTTCGATGACAAATGGTTACTTTTTGTGTACAATAGACGGATGTAACAGATTGCATGCCCAAAAAGCTCGTCGGCCAATAGATAGATGCTTCTACAGGTTCCCCTGGTGAAAACAAGGCGAAAGCGATTCTTCCTTCAAACCATGATGGATAATTGCATCGGAAACGTTTGGTTGTTTTCCATATAGTCGGTCTAAAACCCGCTTTACGGAAATTCTGCGCCATGGCTGCCCTCGTTTGGTCGTGTAACCCTCCTGATTTAGCCAATCGGCTATTTTTTGTAGGGATTTGCCTGATTTATGATGGCGGCGGATCAGCTCAATGATCTGGCATTCCCAATCATTTTTGATCAGTTCGCCACCGACAGACTGTTGACCAAATGCAGGGGAGCCGTAGCCAGCGTAGCCTCCGCGTTGGGCCTTGGCTTGCCGACCTTGTTCTAGGCGTTCCCAAGTAGAGGGCTTGTATTCAGACTCTAGTTCCATAGCAACTCAAAGCAATGCTAAGTATTTAGGGCGTTATCTTAGTCTGTCTAGTTTAACCCGTCTTGCTGCCCCCCGGTCATTAGTGATCTTGCTGTCACGGCGACTATGACTGTACTTAAACAGTCAAAAAAGTCACTAAGATGTTCTCTGTCCCAATTATCAATTATGTGAGGTTTTCGTCGTGAGTGTTGCCCCTTTTATTCAAACAGAAGCGGAATTAGATACCCTATTGCAATCTGATTCTCCCCTTGTTGTCGATTTTACAGCCCAGTGGTGTGGTCCCTGCCGTCTCGTTGCCCCTTTGATGAATCAACTCTCGGAACAATATGGCGATCGGGCAAGGGTGTTTAAGCTAGATCTAGATGCGAATAAATTGGTTGCAAAACGATTTGGCGTTAAGAGTATTCCCGCTGTTATGTTTTTTAAAAATGGTGAACTGATGGAGATTAGTGTGGGGGTTAAAACCTACGAAGAATTTTGTCGCATTTTGGAAACCTATCTAGATTAGAGAGTTTTTCAAACCCCAAGGATAATCCATCGTTCAAGTCCCGCTTTTAATGTTGTTCATACAATCATTCTTCTCTACAGCCCTGAATGTAAGGAGGCATTGTGAATCATGAAATAATTGTCCGCTGTCCTAATTGCGGAAACCTTGCCAAGCGATTGATTGGCGATCGCCTACCCAACGGCGATTCCTGTCCAGGCAAACGGCTTATCCAGACAGAATGCGTCATTTGCGATTATTTCATGGCCATGTGCCAAGTTAATGGACATGTGCCCCTGCCCCTATCGTCAGTGTTAAGTATTCCTCCCTCTAATGCTTAGCCAATCCTCCCTTTATTTCGACGTTTAATCTTTTTAAGAAAAACAATTAAGTACTATGATGATGCAAGCTCAAGAAATCATGACCCGAGAAGTTGTAACCATTCGGGGGTCTGCCACAGTGGCTGAAGCGGTTAAGTTAATGAAAGAAAAGGGGTTACGGGCATTAATTGTTGACATTCGTAATCAGAGCGACCCCTTTGGAATTATCACGGAAACAGATATCGTCTATAAAGTAACAGCCTTCGGTCACGACCCCCACAAAATTCGGGTGTATGAATTAATGACCAAACCTTGCGTTATTGTGAATCCTGAATTAGGGGTTGAATACGTTGCTCGCCTCTTTGCTCAAACTAAAATTCG
The DNA here is from genome assembly GCA_041164125.1 of Cyanobacteriota bacterium. GTDB lineage: Bacteria > Cyanobacteriota > Cyanobacteriia > Cyanobacteriales > Microcystaceae > Synechocystis. The sequence continues at coordinate 2,975 of JBEAQB010000176.1, read as the reverse complement.
ACGAGCACCGGTCATCCAAAATAATCAACTACTAGGGATTATTTCCACTAGCGATATTCTCAACAAGGGAGATTTTATTGATAAGCCCAAAAGGCTATTCATCGAAGATGAGATTGAAATAGCCCGGGAAGATGCGCGGAAAGTTTGTGCACAGAAAGGTGCAACTTCCCCCGAATGCGCCTCAGCTTGGGACGTTGTTGAAGAATTGCAAGCAGAAGCCGCCCATCAACAAAGCAAAACTCCGGCCCAATCCTCGTTGCAGGCTTACTGTGAGGCCAACCCCGACGCAGATGAATGTCGGCTTTACGAGGACTAGGTGCCTAGCTAGCACCCTGTGGTCAATCCGATAAAGACGACTCTGTTGCTGTACTCCCCCTAACTCTCTTGACTTGCAAGACATTAGGGGGTTTTGTTTGGTCTGATCAATAGCGGGTCACGCTGGGATCAACTTCCTCGCTCCAGGCAGCAATTCCCCCTTTAACGTTGATCCCCTCAATCCCTACTTCCTTAAGTAGCGAGAGGGCTTTGGAAGACCGTCCCCCCATTTTGCAGTGGGCAATCAAAATCCCTTCGTGTCCATCCAGGAGTTCCTTCACTTTGTCGATGCCGTGGCCGGCTTCAATGTCCGGCAGAGGAACCAACACTGACCCCGGAATGCGAGCAATATCGTATTCATTGGGATTACGGACATCCAACAAAATAAAATCTTGTTGTTGATGATCCATTAACGCTTTCAACTCTAGAACTGTCATTTCCGACAAAGCCGAGGCTTCCGAGGCTGCCGCTGCTTGTGCCTGGGGGATGCCGCAGAATTGTTCGTAATCAATCAGTTTTTCAATGACGGGGCGATCGGGATTGGGGCGCAGACGTAACTCCCGGAATTTCATCTCCCAGGCGTTAAACAATAGCAAACGTCCACTGAGGGTGTTGGGGGCCCCCAAAATAATCTTGATCGCCTCCGTGGCTTGAATGGTACCGATAATCCCCGGCAAAACGCCTAAAACGCCGCCCTCTGCACAGGAAGGAACCATGCCCGGTGGGGGGGGTTCTGGGTATAAATCCCGGTAGTTGGGCCCCCCTTGGTAGTTAAAGACTGTCGCCTGGCCCTCAAAGCGGAAAATTGAACCGTAAACGTTGGGTTTATTTAACAACACACAGGCATCGTTGGTGAGATAACGGGTGGGGAAGTTATCTGTGCCATCGATAACAATATCGTAGGGCTCCATAATCTCTAACGCATTACTAGAACTGATTTGCGTTTCATAGAGATCAACCTGACAATAGGGGTTAATTTCTAAAATTCGGTCTTTGGCGGAGACAATTTTGGGCTTGCCGACCCAGGACGTTCCGTGAATTACCTGACGTTGTAAATTGGATGTGTCCACGATGTCAAAATCCACAATGCCAATGCGCCCCACACCGGCCGCCGCCAAATAAAGCAACAACGGCGATCCCAAGCCACCCGTACCAATGCAGAGAACACTGGCTGCTTTAATGCGTTTCTGTCCATCTAGCCCTACTTCCGGCAGAATAATGTGACGGGCATACCGTTGATAATCGTCTTGAGAGAGTTCAATCTCTGCTAAGTTTGGGTTAAGCATCGCTAGGATTTACGGAAAATGATCGTTTAGTTACAATCGCAACAGACTATCTATTCTAATCGCTGACGCGGTGGGGTTACTACGCCCCTAATGTGAAGATTAATGAATTTGATTCTCATTTTTTGCTAACTATGGCTGCTTTTACAAAGGATTCTGCTGACAAAAATGTGTTGGGCGGAGCACTCAACTGCTGTTGTAAATCGCCGTTGACAGGATTTTATCGCAATGGCTACTGTCAAACAGGCCCCATGGATTATGGCCGCCACGTGGTTTGCGCTCAGGTGACTGCGGAGTTTTTAGCCTTTTCCAAAGCCCGGGGGAATGATTTATCCACGCCCCTACCCGCTTACCAATTTCCAGGGTTAAAGCCAGGGGACAAATGGTGTTTGTGTGCGGCCCGCTGGAAGGAAGCTAAGGATGCAGGCATGGCGCCCTTGGTGGATCTGAGAGCAACCCATCAGTCCACGTTGGACGTTATCAGTTTAGATGAGTTGATTCCCTTTTCTTTGCCGGGACAATTTACCCCAGAAGAGTCCTAATGATGGCGATCGCCGACCGCAAGCAGGCTAACGAATGGGAATAGCATCTATCACCTTATCAGTGTGTTTTTGCCCAAAACGGGGGCGCACTAAACGGTGCATCAAAACAAAAAGGGTTTGCAACTCATTGGGGTGAGAGCGCCGAAACCATTGCCCCGGACGACAAAATAGTAAATGCACTAAATGACGGTATTGGGGAGGGGTCACGGCGACGAATTGCAGATCCATCAGCTGGGTTGAGGGATTGTTGCTGTGTTTAACTATCTGACTGACCTGAGCATTTAACGCTATTGTCCCTGGCCATTCGTCGGTCTGAATTTCCACCTCAACGTCATCACCTGGCATGAATTGGGGGTGAGGGCTGGTCCCGATCTGTACCCTGACCCCTTGCTCAGCAATGAGTTGGCTGCTGCAAGCGATATGCTTATCTTGCCAGGTTAATTGCACCGGTTTTGCCAACTTAAACCAATGGCAATCGTCAGTTTTGGGGGGATCAATACAAGCCCAAATCGCCAGGGTCAAAATAATCAGATTATACATCCACCAAAAGATTAAAATTCCGACGGTTCCTTCCGACAGATCGGCAAACCCAGGGGGAATCATTGCCGTAGGAACGTTACGTTCCCACAAAAATTTTACTAAAGTCAAGCCATTTCCCAACCAGAGCAGGCCTAGGGGAATTGTCAGCCAGAAATTAACTTGAAAACGGTTAGACAAAAATGATTTTGGGGTAACCAGAAAGCCCCGGGCAAAGGGACGTATCAGAGTTTGAATAACGGCCCAACTGAAGGGAATGGCGTGAACCACGGTATACACTTCTGATAAAAAAAAAGAT